>CAZMRS010000162.1:0-6010 GCA_964568435.1 uncultured Boseongicola sp.
GAACGCATGACATGGAGGTCTGGCTGCCCGGTCAAAACACCCACCGCGAGATCAGCTCGGTTTCGACCTGCGGAGACTTCCAGGCCCGCGGCATGAACGCCCGCTTCCGCGACGACGACGGCAAACCGCAGTTCGTTCACACGCTGAACGGCTCCGGCCTCGCCGTGGGCCGCGCGCTGATCGCAGTGTTGGAAAACGGCCAGACCGAAGACGGAGGCGTGATCCTGCCACAGGCGCTTGGTCCGTGGCTGGGGGGCAAGACGCAGATTACGCCGGAAGGTGCGCTCGCGTAGAAATGGGCTCACAGAGAGCTGGCGGATAGCCCTTTGCGAGCCTCAATCTTGCAATCAAAAGTAAGGGACAGCGCAAACATTGGCCGGCTTGCGGACAATGCGCCACTATCGCACGCTGCCCTTCCAATCGCGATCTTGTGAAAACAATCCTGTTGATCCTGTAGAGACTACAGCATGCATACAGCGACCATGGAAGCAAGTCTCGAACAAGCGTCAAACAATCAAACAATAGGTCCAAGCCGACTTGTGGTTGGCGGTGCTGGCCTTTTGGCTTTCGTGTCCGCATCTTGCTGTGTTTTGCCCATTGGTCTTTCAATCGTAGGTCTCGGCGGAACATGGCTAATTTATCTCAGTCCGTTCGTTGTCAATAGGTTGCCGATTGTTGTGGTTGTGGGAGCCATTCTTCTTTGGGCCTGGTATCGGGTCTGGGCGAAAAAAGTGTGTAGGTCGCGTCTTCCCTCGACCGTCGCGATCCTTCTACCCGCGACATTATTCTTCCTCATTTCGGCAACCGCTCCGCTTTGGGAAGCCGAGGCAACCCGCACAATGTTTGCGCTCTGGAGGTCAACTCGCCCATGAAGAAGCCACTCTGGGCAAGCTACGTTGGCTCACTGTCCGCCCTTGGTGTGGCGACATGCTGTGTGATGCCCATGACTATGATCCTCTTGGGTTTGGGCGGAAGCTGGCTGGCGGTATTCGGAAAAATCGCCGCTGCAAGCTACTACGTGCTTGGAATTGCAACGATATTTTTGATTGTGGCTTGGTTCCAATGCATCAGACAATGCGCGCCGGGCCAAATCAAAAAATGGCTATTTGGCAGCACCGTCTTAACTGCCATCGCTTGGGTCATTGTTCTCACCCAGGTCCAAATAAACGATTTCCTCGTAACCCTAATGTGAAGCCATGGATGATTCAAAAGTCTCTCTTGAAAGTAAAATCACTTGCCCAGAATGTGGCCACGCTGCCGTAGAAACTATGCCGACGGATGCCTGTCAGTGGTTTTATGAGTGCAGTTCGTGCCGCACCATTTTGAAACCATTGCCCGGTGATTGTTGCGTGTTCTGTTCGTATGGAACCGTGGCCTGCCCTCCTATTCAAGAGGGCGGCGCCTGCTGCACTTAGTGTCTGCTGTTGGCTCAACGATGCCATTTGGCTCAGATCAAGCGATCGCAGCACAGACCAGCCCATCCAAACGCACACCACACAAAAAGCCGCCGCCGGTGAAAGGCTCCCGACGGCGGCCCCTTGGCATCTAGGCCCCGAAGGGCGCAGGCCTAGACGTCCAACAGACCCGCGGTCTGCGCGACCGCCAGTTCCTCGGCATCAATCGACCCGTCTTCATTCAGGTCGATCTGCACCAGAACCTCCTCCGTCACATCCGGAAAGGCCGCTTTCATTTCGTCCATCGAATAAAGCCCATCGCCGTCCGTATCCTCGGGCATGTTCTGCGCGACGGCCATGCCGCCAAATAAGGCCAAAATGGCCGACATAAGTACTACTCTCATGTTCTGTCTCCTGACTGGTGGCAGGCCCGCCGAATGGGTTGAATAAAGAAGCTTCGACAGCCGGGATAAAACCGCCCCCACAGCCCAACAACACCCACGAACTGCCGACCAATTCAGCGGCCAAAACGCGCCTAAATCTCTGAGTCTGAACCGCTAAATCTGGCCGAACCCTCAGCGGATCACCGCTGCAAGCACCCCCTCGCTTAACCCGGACGCACAAAACAGCAATCCCTTGCCGGAACCAAACGATGCCTTAGGATAGGCGCTATGTCCCAACGAGTCCTCGCCAGCTTTGTTTTCGCCGCCGCTATCGCCTTCGCGCTCGGGCCGTTTTTCACGTCCTTCGACGGCTTCGACCCGAACGCCTACCCCATCCCGCAGGATCAACCGCCCGTGCAACCCGCGGGTTACGCCTTTTCGATCTGGGGCGTGATCTACCTCTGGCTTATCATTTCAACTGGTATTGGTCTGTTCCAACGCACCGAGGACGCAATCTGGTCCGCAACCCGCAACCCTCTGCTCATCTCACTGGCCATCGGCATCATCTGGCTCCCGGTCGCCGAACAAAGCCCGATATGGGCCACGATCCTGATCTGGGTCATGCTGCTCACTGCCTTGAAAGCGCTACTTAGAACCACCGCCCATGACCGCTGGCTTCTTCAGGCTCCCATCGGCCTCTACGCCGGTTGGCTGACCGCCGCCAGCTCGGTCTCCATCGGCCTCACCGGCGCGGGCTACGGCATCCTTTTCGACGAACGCATCTGGGCAGTGATCGCCATCGCAGTCGCGCTTGCCATTGCAAGCTACGTGATTATGCGAGGCCTCCACACAGCGACATACGCCTTCGCGCTCGTCTGGGCACTGGCCGCGATTATCCTGCAAAACATGCCCGACGAGGTGTTCATCGCAGGCATTGCCGCCGCCGGAGCTGTGGTCATCGCATTCCTCAACGTCGCTTTCCGCGACCAAACGCTCTGATCAGTCTTTCGGAGACGCCTTGCCCAAATGCTTCCGCAGGCGCGACGGCGTGGATTTCTTCCTGTCCTTATAGGGGTTCTGGTCAGCCTGCGAGCGGAACCACAACCTGATCGGCGTCCCCGGCATATCAAAGTCGGCCCGTAACCCGTTGACAAGATAGCGCTTATAGGAATCTGTCAGCTTCTCCGGATAGGATGCCATGACCACAAACCCAGGCGGCCGCGTCTTGGCCTGCGTCATGTACCGCAACTTAATCCGACGACCGCCAGGAGCAGGAGGCGGATGCGCCTCGACCATGCCAGTGAGCCATCGATTGAGCTTCGATGTCGTCACCCGCGCATTCCAAACGGTATAAGCACGCATCACCGCCTCGTGCAGCCGGTCCATGCCACGGCCCGTCTTCGCCGATACTGTCACCAAAGGAGCACCGCGAAGCTGCGGCAACAACCGCTCGAATTGTTCTTTCAGATCGCGCAGCTTTTCCTGCTTGCTCTCTTCAACGTCCCACTTGTTGACTGCAACAACAACCGCACGCCCTTCACGCTCGGCCAGGTCCGCAATCCGCAAATCCTGCTGCTCAAACGGGATCGCCGCATCAAGAAGCACAATCACCACCTCCGCGAACTTCACCGCACGCAGACCATCGGCAACAGACAACTTCTCAAGCTTCTCCTGCACCCGCGCCTTCTTGCGCATGCCCGCCGTGTCGAAAATCCGCGTCGGAACGCCGTTCCAGTCAAGCGGCAACGAAATCGAATCCCGCGTAATCCCGGCCTCAGGCCCGGTCAGCAAGCGGTCCTCACCAAGAAGCTGGTTAATCAGAGTGGATTTCCCGGCATTCGGTCGCCCAACGACCGCCACCTGCAAAGGCCGCTGAGGCGTTGGCATTCGAATTTCGTCCGAAGCATCTTCATCGACGTCGACGTTCGTCAAGGGAGCCGCACTCTCGACAGCCGCCTCCGCACGGGTGCCCGCCTCAGCCACCGGGCGAAGAAACTCCAAAAGCTCCGCCATGCCCTCGCCGTGCTCCGCCGACATGCGTACCGGATCACCCAGGCCGAGCGAATACGCCTCCAAAAGACCAGACTCGCCAGCACGCCCCTCGGCCTTATTCGCGGCCAAAATCACATGCGCCGACTTGCGTCGCAGGATATCGGCAAACACTTCATCATCCGGCAGAATGCCGGCCCGCGCGTCCACCATGAACAAACAGGCGTCCGCCATCTCGACAGCACGCTCTGTCAAACGCCGCATCCGCCCTGGTAAGCTATCGTCTGTCGCATCTTCCAGACCGGCGGTGTCAATCACTGTGAATTTCAAATCACCTAGCCGTGCAGCCCCTTCGCGCAAATCGCGAGTCACCCCCGGCTGGTCATCCACCAACGCCAGACGCTTCCCGACCAACCGGTTGAAAAGCGTGGATTTTCCGACGTTCGGTCGGCCAACGATCGCTAATGTGAATGACATGGGCCCCTGCCCCTTTAATCTCGGTAACGCGCGCTCTTACACGAGGTTTGTCTCAGCGAAAAGCGTGGAGTTGCCCGTTCTCGGTCACCAGATACAAAACGCCGCCTGCAACGACCGGATTGCGCGCCAGACCGTTGCCCAGATCAGTCTCGCGGATCAAACCACCGGCGACGGGATCGAACTCCCGCAAAACGCCGTCATCAGACGCCACGATCAGCCGCCCGCCCGCCAGAACCGGCCCATAATGCACAAATGTCGACTTGATCCGGCTTGCGCGACGTGCCTCGAACAAAGCAAGCGGTGTCTGCCACACAGTCTGACCGCTGTCCGCATCCAACCGTGTCAGAACGTTCTCCGGCGAAACAAAAAACAGCGAATTACCACCCAGCCAGATGGGATTCACAGCGCCGACATCGGCCGTCCACTCCACCTGCCCCGAAGACAATGACACCGCGGCCAAACGGCCCGCATGTGTGGCACCGTAAACATTCGTGTCCGACACAACCGGCGGCCCCGCAAAGTCGCCAAACGCAGAAAATGCTCGTGTCCTATCACGTCCCGCCACGCTCGCTGCCCAGGACACTGCGCCCGAATTGGCGCCTGCCGCCAGCATTTGCCCTGACGAAAACGGGAAGATGACCAACGGTCCTGCCAAAGCTGGCCCGGCCCCCCCGACCAAGCCCATTTCCGACGTGCGGCCCAGAACCTCCCAAAGAAGACGACCGTTTGTCGTGTCAATCGCCCATCCTGTGCCATTGCGCGTTGAAACGAATACACGTCCACCATCTACCAGCGGTGCGCCCGCCGGCTTTGAATTCAATTCCTGCGTCCAACGCACCGCACCCGATGCCGCGTCCAGCGCCCAAAGCGTGCCAAATCCTGTGGTGGCATAAAGTGTGTTGCCCGCAACAGCGATCCCGCCAGAAGACGCGTCGTCACCGCGATCGGACGCAGGCGTCAAACTCCGTGTCCAAATGACCTGACCTGCCGTCGTGATGGCCGAAACCATGCTGCGGCTGTCCATGGCAAACACACGCCCATCCGAAACAACCGGGTCGGCGGTCAACCGATGTCCGCGCGATGTACCTTCGCCGATTGAGACACTCCAAACACGGTCCAAAGACCGATCAAGAGACGGATGAGGAATAGTATGAGCGCCCGAACCGCCCGGATGCGTCCAACTGGAATTCGTGACAGGTGCAGGCAAACGTAAAGCAATCGTCGCATCTGCACCCGGGGCGCCATCGACAATAGCCAACCCTGCATCCGCGCCACGATCACGCACATCGAACCGCTCTCCCGGCAGCACAGGTTCCTCCTGGCTACAGGCAGACACCAGACCAAAGGCCACCACCAACCCTGTCAGATGTTTCGCGATCCCCAACTCAGCCCCCTGGCCTCACTTTACCCGTCTCTACTCAGACGGTTACCCGGCGGTCAACGAGCCGCCCAAAGCCACAATCAACTGCGAGGCGCGGCGGCGCAAGTCCTGACTTGTCTCTGCGTCCGACACAATTTCGCGCAAGCGAGCAATCGCCTCTTCGGTGTTGCCAAGCTCGATCTCTGCCAGCGCGATCTGTTCGGTCGCCAAAAGCCGGAACGCACCCCCACCCAGAGACAATGCATTCAGACGCGCAATTCGGTCCTCTGGCGGTGTCGTTCCCACACCCAAAATGACCGACTTCATGGTTGCCAGATCACGGTACGGAGTTGGCACGCTCGCGTCCGAGGCCAATGCCTCAAGGATTGCAACAGCTTCGTCACGGT
>CAZMRS010000163.1:0-6007 GCA_964568435.1 uncultured Boseongicola sp.
CGCCATTCAATGCACCCTCTGCTCGCGACAGGATTGCGTCCGCATCATCTCCCTCTTGCGGAGTCAACGACCGCGCATTGGTCTGCTGTCGAAGGAATGCCGTCAATCGTTGGGTGGCCGGCGCGTCGGCCGGAACACTCTGGACTTCGCGCAGAGCAGCCCGCGCAACGTCAGGATACTCACTCCGCAGGCTCGCGAGCGTCGGAACGCCTTGCTCCGCAACAGACGTCAATGCATCGGGTGCGTCAGGAAAACGTGCGAGTGGTTCTCCAAACGGCGATCCACTTTCCAAAGCCGCGCTGATTTCGGCCAAAGCGGCGCGTTGCAAAGTCACCTCCGCGGCCCGCTCAGCCTCTTCCGCAGCGCGAGCGGCTTCCGCCTCGACTTCGGCAGCTCGCGCTTGAGCGGCCTCCATTTCGGCGCGCGCGGCCGCCGCCGCAGCTTCAAGTTCCGCGCGGAACTGATCCATTTCGGCGTTGAAATTCACCTCGGGTGCTTCGACTTCTGAGGCAACAGGCCGTTCTTCAAGAGCCGCGATGCGCTCAGCGCTCGCTCCAAGTAGTTCAGTCAACGCATCCATGCGGTCGGATAAGGCTGCAATGTCTGTCGTCAGCGGCGACAGATCAACTTCACCTTCCGACACGACTTGCGGTTCGGCCTCAGCCAGTTCAGCGATGCGCTGCTCCAACGCGTCAACGCGAGCTGTCTCGGCATCAAGCGCAGCTTGCAAAGCACCGTTCGGCTCCGCAGGTGGATTTGGCCACCCTTCAGGAACGGCAAATGTCGCAATTAGAAATCCGATGGCACCGGCAATCAGACCACCGAAAACAAGCCCAAAGGTGGACGGCCCGGTTTCAACAACGGCGGGCGCGGGTGTTGGTGGGGGCGAGGCTGCTGGCGTCTCGATATTGGTGATGACGCCAGGCACAGACACATCGGCGTCATCAACCTCTGCATCAGCGGCATCCTCGGCCTCCGCCTTTGCCTCAGCAACGTCCTCTTCTACCACTAGAACCGCTTCTTCTATCTCTTGCTCAGATTCTTCGGTGTCAACTTCGGCTGACACATCTGAATCCGCATCTTCGGACAGTTCCGCATCAGCCGATTCGGGTGTTTCTTTCTGCTCTTTTTCGCCGGCGTCCGAGGTCAGTTCGGTGTTAATTTCTTCTGGTTTTTCATTGTTTTCCGGGTCTTTGGACGCATTCTGATCGTTGGACAAGCCACAATCTCCCTAAACCTGGCCCGCGACTGGGCCAACATGACAACACCACAGATGACTCTAGTGCGCGACACCACTGACAACAAGGAAACTTGCCTAAAAGGCAGCCGCCACAGCCGCGCACATCGCCGCAGATGACGGCTCATGCACGACTTCCGGCGTCTCGTCACCTTCCCATGCTGCCGCAACCGCCTCACTTATCGCGATAACTTTCAACGGTGCTGAAATTGTCGCTGCTTTGCACAAAAGCTCAGCACTTCTTGGTGAGAAAAGCGCGATCACGACAGGCTGGGTTCCTTGCAGCAACGATACGGCAGCACGGCTCATCGGTACCGATACTTGATCGTAAACGATCACCTCCCGCGCATCGCACCCCCTTGCGTTCAGCGCCTCGACAAGATCAGTCCGAACATGCCGACCTCGCACGTACAAACACGGTGAGGACACCGAAGCGCTATTGTCCAAAAGTTCACGCACATCACGCCCCAACGCTCGCGCCTCTGCTCCATGTTCCCGAGCCAGCGCGGCGGTGGCTTCGCCAACACATATCACACGACGTCCATACAGCGCGCCCTCTTCCGCCAATCGACGCACAGCATGGGACGACGTCACGATAAGGGTCTGGAACGCATCAAGATCCGGGATCGTCCCCGTAGGTTCGATGCGCATAAGTGGGGAAATTACCGACGGAATACGCCGACCAAGCACTCTCTCGCAATCCGCCAGAAATGACTCAGATTGCGCGGCCGGTCTGGTGAGAAGCAGGGTTGGCGACGTATCGTCCATGGTGGCCCGTTGCTTGTGCGATGCGCCCACCGGTGTTACCTGCCGGTGATCGCTCACGCAAGACGACGCCCATGAAACCCGATCGCCTCATCCTTGGCATAGAATCCAGCTGCGACGACACCGCCGCAGCCGTTGTGGCGGGCGACCGAACAATCCTTTCGTCTGTCGTGGCCGGGCAAACAGACCTCCACGCAGATTTCGGCGGCGTCGTCCCCGAAATTGCCGCACGCGCGCACGCTGAGAAACTCGATCTGACGGTCGCAGGCGCGCTGGATAAGGCCGGTGTAAAACTCACCGACGTCGATGCTATCTCGGTCACCGCCGGTCCCGGATTGATCGGCGGCGTGATCTCTGGTGTCACGCTCGCAAGAGGTCTTTCCGCTGGCTCCGGCAAGCCACTCATCGGCGTCAACCATCTTGCGGGGCACGCGCTCACGCCCCGCCTCACCGACAACCTGTCGTTCCCTTACCTCATGCTGCTCGTGTCGGGCGGTCATTGCCAGTTCGTCGTCGTGCATGGCCCGGACGAATTCTCTCGCCTCGGCGGCACCATCGACGACGCCCCAGGCGAAGCCTTCGATAAGGTAGCTAGGCTACTCGGGCTGCCACAGCCCGGCGGCCCGCACGTGGAACAATCTGCAAAGAAAGGTGACAACAGGCGCTTCGCCCTGCCCCGCCCACTATTGAACCGGCCCGGTGCCGACATGAGCTTTTCCGGCCTCAAAACTGCCGTGCTGCGCGAGCGCGATAAACTCGTTGAAGCCCAGGGCGGCCTTTACGAACAAGACCGCTCAGACATCTGCGCATCCTTTCAATCCGCCGTCGCAGATGTCCTCGCCGAAAAATCGCGCCGCGCCCTCGATCAATACCTCGATCTTAGCCCAGCGCGTCCAGCGCTCGCAGTCGCCGGTGGCATCGCTGCCAATGCCGAAATCCGGACAGCCCTGACCGCGGCAGCGGCTGAATGAGATGTGGCATTCACCGCCCCGCCTTTGTCGCTTTGCACCGATAACGCGGCCATGATCGCCTGGGTAGGCCACGAGCTGATGTCAATTGACCACCCGGGCCTCGAGCCGCTCGTCGCGCGCCCGCGATGGCCACTTGACGCTCAAAGCAAGCCTATGCTCGGCTCGGGCAAGAAAGGGGCGAAAGCATGAGTGAAATCGCAGTCCTGGGCGCCGGTGCTTTCGGAACGTCTCTTGCGCTAACCTTGTCGTCTACAGGCGCACCTGTGTCGCTCTGGTGCCGCGACAAAGACAGCGCAGAGCAAATGCGCTCAACCCGCCAGTCGCCCAACCGACTTCCGGGCTTCCAACTGCCACCTTCGCTCTCCATTGAAAGCGACCTCTCATCGATCGATGCCAACACGCTCCTCATTGCCGTACCAATGCAATCGCTCGCCGGGTTCATGGCGACAACGCCTGACTGGGCAGGACGCCACCTCGTCGCGTGCTGCAAAGGCATCGACCGAGCAACTGGCCGTGGCCCCGCCGCGACGCTCCAGCATGCTCAATCCGATGCCCATACCGCCATCCTCACAGGCCCGAGTTTTGCCGCGGACATTGCTCGGGGCCTACCCACGGCGCTCACACTTGCCGCAGAAAACGACAGCGTTGCGACCGAGCTACAGAACCAGCTCACTCGCCCAACGCTGCGCATCTATCGCTCGACCGATATCATCGGCGCCGAACTCGGCGGAGCCCTGAAGAACGTCATCGCGCTCGCCGCAGGCATGGCCATTGGTGCCGGATTTGGCGACAGCGCCCGTGCCGCAGTTATCGCACGCGGCTTCTCGGAAATGTCCCGTTATGCTCTGGCGAAAGGCGCTCAAAAAGAGACGCTGCAGGGCCTTTCCGGCCTCGGCGATCTGATCCTCACATGCACCTCGGAAAAGTCTCGAAACTTTGCCGCTGGCCTCGCTCTGGGGCGCGGTCAAAGCCCCGACGCGAATAAAACCATCGAAGGTATCGCGACCGCCGAAGCACTTGCACATGAAGCCGAAACTCAAAGTCTCGACCTGCCACTCACCAAGGCCATCCATGCTGTCAGCACAGGCAAGGCCGGTGTTGCGGAGGCCGTGGAGGCCCTTCTGTCCCGCCCATCGAAACAGGAATAGAACCATGCGTTACTGGCTCTTCAAATCCGAAACATCAACATGGAGCTGGGACCAGCAAGTCGCCAAAGGCGATGCGGGCGAAGAATGGGACGGTGTGCGCAACTACCAGGCACGCAATTTCATGCGCGAGATGGAAGTGGGCGATCTCGGCTTCTTCTACCATTCTCAGAAAGACCGTGAAATCGTAGGTATCGTCGAAGTCATCGCCGAAGCACACCCCGACAGCACGACCGACGACGAACGTTGGGAATGCGTCGATATCAAAGCAGTGGAACCGATGAAAACATCCGTCCATCTCGACCAAATCAAACAGGACCCGCGCCTTTCGGAGATGGTGCTCGTGAAGAACTCTCGCCTCTCGGTGCAGCCGGTAACAGAAGCCGAATGGACCGTCATTCGAGCGCTCGGCAACATGTCCTGACCTGAATTGCAACAGCCACTAGACCTGTCACCGATCCCACTCAATACTCCCAATAGCCAACAACAAGGGAGCTAAAGGATGGGTTTTCTCAGCGTGATTGCCGCGGCAGTGGCGGCATGGATATTCGGCGCGATCTGGTATGGCGTCATTGGAAAGCAATGGATGGCGGCCTCTGGCCTGACAGAAGAAACGATCGACCGTAAGAACCCGGCACCTTACATCGTCAGCTTTCTCTGCACTGTTTTGGTAGCAGGCATGACGCGACATGTCCTTGTCACATCCGGTGTCGACACGGTCGGAAAAGGAATGCTGACGGGTCTGGGTCTGGGCCTCTTCGTTGCGGCTCCCTGGATTGCGACCAACGTAATGTTCAGTCAACGGGACCGCGGCTTGATCTGGATGGATGGCGTCTATCCAACAATCGGAATGGCGCTCATGGGCGGCGTACTCGTGGCGCTTTGGTCTCAATGACGGCCCGCTTAGAGTTCGTCCGTCACTCAATTCAAAGCCCGTCAGGTCGATAGCGTGTGCCGTGGCGTGGGTAGACATCTGATCGCCTTCACCCCGAGACGTCCGAATGCGTCGCCGGGAAAACTCGACAGATGCTCTATACGCTCAACTCAAGCGCCCAGATGCCGCTCCGCCGCCTCCTGCAATCCTTGTCGCTCCCAAAGCGCAAGGCCCACGACAACGGCAGAATTCGTTTCGACTGGCGACATTGACATACCTCCCACCCGCTCAAGCTGCACGCGGTCCTGAATGCCGCACGCGTCACTCCCTTCAAGCGGAGGCAGCGCATAGAGTGTGCTTTGGTCCAAGGCGGCAACACAGCTTTCCAGCGAACCCGCAGCGACGCGCGTTTTTAAAAGGAGTCAGTTGAGTCCGCGCATCCGAAACCAGCAAGGGTTTCGTCGGATTCCACGCATCAGGAAGCGGTGTGTCCGGATGCGACACAGCTACGATCCCGACAAAAGCCGCGGCCGTCATCAACCCGGACACAAATGGAACACGCATAACGAAAAAGGGCACCGTCTTCGGTGCCCTTTGTCAAATCAATATCTGTAGTGTTCCGGCTTGAACGGCCCCTCGGGTTTCACCCCGATATAGTCGGCCTGATCTGCCTTAAGCTCGGTCAGCTTGGCGCCGATGCGACCCAGATGCAGGCGCGCGACTTTCTCGTCCAAATGCTTCGGCAGAATGTGAACCGTGTTGTCGTAGTCGTCGCCCTTCGTCCAAAGCTCGATCTGTGCAAGCACCTGGTTCGTAAAGCTCGCCGACATCACGAACGACGGGTGGCCCGTCGCGTTCCCAAGGTTCAGCAAACGCCCTTCAGACAGCAGGATGATCCGGTTGCCGGACGGCATCTCGATCATATCTACCTGCTCTTTGATGTTCGTCCATTTGTGGTTCTTCAGGCTCGCCACCTGAATTTCATTGTCGAAGTGGCCGATGTTCCCGACAATCG
>CAZMRS010000164.1:0-6000 GCA_964568435.1 uncultured Boseongicola sp.
TGAACAATCAGGAACTCGCCCTTGAAGCCTCCGTTGGCTAGGGCTGTGTCCAATCGAAGATCTCTGGCGTGTCGACCATCAGGCGCGGGCCTGGGGTGACGTTCAAAGCAATCAAAGCGCCGAGAAGAATTGCTGTTGTCCCCGATCCGGGGATGCCCAAGGTCAAGAGGGGCACGAAAGATCCGGTACAGGCCGCGTTGTTGGCCGTTTCAGGGGCTGCGAGGCCTTTGACCGACCCTTTGCCGAATTCAGCTTGTTCATCGCCTTTGGCAATGTTGCGTTCGACTGCGTAGCCAAGAAACGACGCGATCGTTGCCCCGGCACCGGGCAAGACGCCGATGAAGAACCCCTGCACAGACTGGCGTCCGATCACCGGGACCATGGCCTTGCCTTCCTCACGGGTGAAACGCAGATTGCTGATCTTGTTCGATCCGCCTTCTGCGCCGCTCGCCCCTCGTGCAGGGTTGAGCACAAGAAAGAGTGCCTCTGGCAAGGCAAACATAGCCATGGCGAGTGTGATAAAGCTGATGCCAGACTGCAGATCCATCAGACCCATAGTGAAGCGCGGCATGTTGAAGAGCGCGCCTTCGCCAACCGTCGCGAGAATGAGGCCCAGAATGGTCATCATAAGCGCTTTGGCGACTTGTCCGGTGCCTGCGAAGGCCGCAATCGCGGACAGTCCCACGACCATGAGGGCAAAATATTCCGCCGAGTGGAATAAGAGCGCGACTGACGACAAGGCAGGGGCGAAGATCATCAAGAGGATGGCGCCAATTGTCCCACCTGCAAAACTCGCAACAGCAGCGATTGTCAGGGCTTTGCCAGCTTGGCCTTTGCGCGCCATTGGGTATCCATCAAAGCTGGTGGCCACCGTTCCAGCGACCCCCGGCGCGTTCAGCAGTATGGAGGACGTCGATCCGCCGAAGATTGCTCCGTAATAAACCCCGGCCAGCAAGATCAGGGCTGCGGCTGGATCACCTAGCGTGATCGCGACCGGGATCATAATTGCAATGATCGACATGGGGCCCAGGCCTGGCAGCATGCCGATGAATGTCCCGATGAGACAGCCCGCAACGACCATTAGGATGTTTTGGATTGAAAAGGCGGCCTGCAGGCCTATCAGAATTCCCTCGAGCATCGGTTACGCCCCCATGAAGAACGGAAATGGGCGCAAGAAAATGCCAAGCATTTCTTGAACCAGATACCAGACGAAGAGTGTGGCGGCCACGCCGACCGGGATCATAATTTGGAACTTGCGCTCGCCCAGAATAGCGCTGCCTGCGACAAGGAAAACCGTTGTCGAAATCAGGAAACCGGCGGGCCGCAACATCAAGGCATAAAGGACCATCAGCCCCAATAGCATTGTTGCTTGACCGATCTTGTATTCGTGCAGCTTGCGATAATTTATGTCAGTGGCACTTGGCTCTTTGGCATCAGCATCGCTCTTCTCGATACCAAACAGGACGACCAATCCAACGATGATCCCCAAAACAGCCAGGACCTTTGGAAAGGTCGACGGCCAAACCGGGTTGCGTTGCATAAACGGTGGTAGAAGCTGATCCATCGTGAAGAAGGCGGCATAACCGTAAATGCAGCAAAATGTCACGAAAATCAGCGCGATCCAGCGATCCAACGCCATGGTCTATCCTCCCCAAACAGATAGTAGAATGTCCGCCCCGCAAGAATTCAGCGGGGCGGCAATTCGTGAGAGCCTCCTAGAGGAAGCCGAGTGTGCGCATCAGGTCACCGATGACCTTTTCCTGATCTTCCAGGAAGGCACGGAACTCGTCGCCGTTGTTATGGATGTTGACCCACCCGTTGCGAGCGCGAACTTCTTCCCACTCTGGTGTGTCGTACATCTTGGTCAACGCGTCCTGGAACTTGCCCAGTTGTTCGTCAGAGATGCCAGGTGCAGCAAAGAAGCCGCGCCAGTTGACGAAAGTGGTGTCCAGACCTTGCTCCACCATGGTCGGTGCGTCCGCGAAGGCATCAACACGCTCTGGAGCAGTAACACCAAGGATTTTGACCTCACCTTGCTGTGCGAGTGCAACGGCCTCAGAGAAGCCTGTGGACAGTGCCCGGATCTCACCTGACAAAAGACCAGCCATGGCTGCACCGCCCGCATCGTAGGGGATGTAGTTGAAGGCTGTTGGGTCTTCGCCTGCAGCCTGCATGACCATCGCCGCGACCAAGTGGTCCATGCCACCCGGAACAGAACCGCCGCCAATCGCGAAACTCATGCCGTCTTCGCGATAAGCTGCCAGCAGCTCGTCCATATTGTCGATGTCGCTCTCAGCGTTCACGACCAAAGCGGCGTAGTCACCGATCGTGCCAGCGACCAGAGTCAAGTCGCGGAAGCTTTGAGGGAACACGCCTGTCAGCGACCGGATCACGATTGGCGTCGAGTTCACCATCATCGTGTTGCCGAGCGAGTCCGCGTTTTCGATCAGGTGTGCAATCGCGACACCGCCGCCGCCGCCTGACATGTTTTCATAAGATGCCGAACCGACAAGACCAGCGTTGGTCAGGGCTTCGCCCGTGCCGCGCGCCGTGCCGTCCCAGCCGCCACCTGCGCCACCGGGAATCAAGAAGTGCACTTCGTCCAAGACTTGGTGGCCACCTGCGTGTGCCATGCTGCCGAGTGCGAATGTTGCTGTTGCCGCAGCCATGACGGTGCGACGAGTCCACCCAAAGGTGCTCATGTAAATTCCTCCCATTTGACAGGCAGCCCTCCGCTGCCCATGAATGAAGCCCAACACAGCAAGCTGACACCGGCCTGACACACGAGAGATTTGGCCAAAAATCTTGCTAAAATTTTGATAAAAAAGACAAAATGAGATATTTGCTGGTCGAAGATAGCGTGGAATTGGCAGAGGCAGTGGTCCAGCGGCTGACAATGGATGGTCATGCGGTAGATCACGCGGGCGATCTGGCAACCGCCGCGGCATGCCTCGAGGCGACTGAATACGATCTAATTCTTTTGGACGTGATGCTGCCCGATGGAGATGGCCGCGACTTTCTGGCCCAAAGCCGCGATCGCATTGCCACCCCTGTGATTATGCTGACGGCCCGGAGCCAGGTCAGCGACCGCGTTGGAGCACTGGATCAAGGGGCAGACGATTATATCACCAAGCCTTTTGATTTTGCCGAACTCGAGGCCAGATGCCGTGCCGTCATTCGTCGCCGTGGGGGATCGGCACGCAATGAGATCGCGCTGGGCAGTGCTGTGTTCGACCTCACCTCCGGTCAGTTGCGTAAAGATGAAACCACGATTGAGTTCAGAAATCGCGAGTTGCGCCTGCTTGAGGTTTTTGCCCGCAGACCGGGCCAGATATTCTCGAAGGCGCAGTTGATGGATCGGCTCTTTTCTTACGATAGTGACGTGACTGAAAACGCGATTGAAGTCTATGTGGGTCGATTGCGTAAGAAGCTCGCTGAAACTGGCGTACGGATCGAAACCGTGCGTGGTTTGGGTTACCGGATCGACATAACGTGAAGACGACGGGTTCGATCAGACGACGCATGACGGTCTTGCTGGCACTTGTGGCGGCGCTCCTTTCGATTTTGTCGTGGTCGATAGTCTCCAGCTTCGCGCGTCAAGCGGCAGAGAGGACCCAGGACAATATCCTGGCGGCCTCGGCAACGATCATTGCCGAAACTCTGCGCAGCGAAGGGGGCGAGGTGCGCCTCGAACTGCCCTACGCCGCCTTTGCGATGCTGGGTGCGGTCAGCGAAGATCGTGTTTTCTATCATATTGAGACGGCAGGCCAGACCCTGACCGGCTATGACGGTTTGACAGAAGGCAGCACCCCACCGAGGGCTGGCAACGTCCAGTTTGAGACAACGGAATACCTTGGCGTTCCGTTGCGGATGGTCCGGATGACACGCACCGTGTTAGCCGGGGAAGAGGCTGTGCCCGTGACTGTCTCGATTGCGCAAACACGCAACGGGATTGGCACGATTGCGGGGGATCTCTCCCAAACGGCGGCGGCACTCTCCGTTGCGTTCTTCGTGCTGGCCGTGGCCTTGACTGCGTTTGTGGCGCAAGTGTCGTTGCGTCCCCTTAATGAGCTAGCACAGGCCGTTGCTCGGCGGGGTCCAACGGACCTTCGCCCATTGCGACGGGCGGCACCAACGGAATTGACGCCACTGATGGGATCGCTCAATCGGCTGATGGAAAGACTTGCGGGCTCCTTGCGCCGTTCTGAAGAATTCATCGCAGAAGCCGCCCACCATGTTCGCACACCCTTGGCGACTGTGCGCGCGCAGGCCGAGGTCGCTTTGCACCGGGCTGAGGCCCCGGAAGACAAACAACGGCTCCGGCAGATGATCAGGGCTGTGGACGAAAGCTCACGTTCGGCCGGGCAACTTTTGGACCATGCTACGGTTGCCTATCGTTCCGAGGATCTGGCGCAGGATGACATCGACCTGGCCGAACTAGCGGCGAGGGTTGTGGAAGCGCTTCAGGCGACGGCTGGACTGAAAGATATCGACATTAGGCTGGACGCGATCGAGACCATGGTACGAGGGGACAAGGTTTTGCTAGAAAGTGCATTGCGCAACATTCTCGACAATGCCGTAAAATACTCGCCTGACGAAACAACGGTGGAAGTAAACTTTAAGCAGACTGATGAAATGATAGAGGTCGCCGTTTGTGATCAGGGACCCGGACTTGATGAAAGCAAAACCTCGGAGTTG
The DNA here is from genome assembly GCA_964568435.1 of uncultured Boseongicola sp. Taxonomy (GTDB): domain Bacteria; phylum Pseudomonadota; class Alphaproteobacteria; order Rhodobacterales; family Rhodobacteraceae; genus Boseongicola. The sequence goes on from CAZMRS010000164.1 coordinate 4,699, forward strand.
GTCAAACGGTTCCAGCGCGGCTCGAATGTGGCGGGTGTTGTCGGATCGGGTCTGGGTCTGACAATTGCGACCGAAGTCCTCAACGCGCATGGCGGTCAGCTGACGATGACAAACAGAGCAGGAGGCCAAGGCGCATGCGTCTCATTCCATTTGCCGCGGGCTTGATCCTGTCACTGACCTTTAGCATCGCAAATGCGCTCGAGATTGAAGAGCGCAAGATCTATGAAGGCACAGGCGATGACGTCCTGCGGGTTTTGTCGACAGCCGACCTTAATGTCTTTGAGCCATTTATCATTGAGTTTCAGGCGGGCCAGCCATCGCTGACCATTGATTACATCACAGCTTCGAGCACTGAGGTGCATGCCGCAATAATGGAAGGTGCGGCTTTTGATGTGGTAATATCGTCCGCCATGGATCTGCAGTTCCAGTTGGCCAATGACGGGTTTGCCCAGCAGTTTGACTCTGAATTCACCGAACAATTGCCGGACTGGGCAAAGTGGCGGCAGTTGGTTTTTGCCTTCACAACCGAGCCTGCAGTTGTTGTGATTTCCCGCGATCGTTTCGAGGGCTTGCCTTTGCCGCAAACGAGACAGGACATGATTGCAATCCTGCGCGACAATCCCGAGGTATTTGCAGATTCCGTCGGAACCTACGATATTCGCGAAAGCGGTCTGGGCTACCTTTTTGCAACCCAAGAAGCTCGCAACTCGGATGCCTTCTGGCGCCTTTCTGAGGTTATGGGCCGTTTGCAACCACGGCTATATTGCTGCTCTGGACAGATGATCAACGATGTGGCTTCCGGCGATCTTGCGGTGGCGTACAATGTTCTGGGGAGTTACGCGGCCCAAAGACTGGCCGAGGACGGCGGAGAGTCGATGTTGATTCTTGAGCTTGAGGACTTTGGAAATGTGATGTTGCGCACCGCGCTAATTCCAGCAACTGCCACCAATGTCGTAGGTGCCGGAGCACTCGTTGATGCATTAATTGCCAAAGGCCTGCGCGAAAGGGCCGATGACTGGGTTTTGCCGCCAATTCAAGTCGGGTATGACGAGAACCTCCCGACGTTCGGCCCAATCCGGCTTGGCCCCGCGCTGATGGTATATCTCGATCCACTGAACAGACGTGCGTTCTTGTCTAGCTGGGAAAGTGCGATGGAACAGGAGTAGGGCGGGGCCTGAGTCATCGACGTCGTATGGTTGCCGGTTGGTTGGTTTCTCTGCCCACAGCGGCGAGCGGGTTTCTTGAGTATCTCGACACAGCAATCGCGAAACTTCGGTGAATTAACTGGCGGTTCGCTTTGAA
>CAZMRS010000165.1:0-5983 GCA_964568435.1 uncultured Boseongicola sp.
AGTTTCAACAAAGTGGCATAGGCGCAAATCTGCTTCGGTACGTATCGGCAAATTGGCATGGCCTGCTTCAGATGGTGGAACTAAACGTCCTTGCAGCGTGTGGTGAACTGGAGCTGCGTTGAAACCAGTTCCCACGCCGACAACGAGTCGCCCGCTGTGCGCAACCGGGGCGGGCCCGGGCGCCACGGTTTGCAGGTTGCCTTCATCTATAAACCCGAGTGCGTGGCCCTGGGCCTGTAGATCATTCAAAACAGCAGTCTGCTCGGCGCCGGTCGCTCTTTGGAGAGCCTCGCGATCAATTGACCAATCCAGATTGGTCATGACACCGCGACCGTCACGTACTGGCCCTGCAACGGCGACCGAGGCACCATCAATGTTCGAAAGACCTTGTTCCTCCATGAAAGTTCGAAGAACGGTTTCAAGGCCTGGGTAGCTCGCATTCTTGTACCGAGTGATGGTACCTGTTTGCAGGGCTCCGCCACGCGCGAGTGCAACACGCGTGTTGGTACCGCCAACATCTGCAACCAACAGATGACGAGAATTGGTTTCTTGAGTCATGGCGATACCCAATTACTTTCAGAAAGGTTGTCTGGTTGGCGCGGTGTTTGGCTGATTCCGCATAGCACTACAAGTGGGGTGACGCGGGTGTTTCACCTCACGCAGGCTCCGTTGACGCGTCATGTGAGAATGGCCCAGTTGACTGTCCGATCATCAATTCAGCCTCCATCAGAATCTGCATGGGCTTTCCGTCCGGTTGGCCAAGCTCTCGACGGCGAATAATCTCCAAGAGCATTTCTGCTGATCGTCGTCCTGCCTCTCTTACGGAAGATCGGACCGCGGAAAACAAAGGCACGTCGCCGGTATTCCTGAAGTAGGACAAATCGTCATCATGGACGATAATGGAGACATCTTTTCCGAATAGGAGGTTTGCGTTTTCGATGGCACGACGTACGCCGATTGCGGGGATAATGGAAGACACCACAAAGGCCGAGGGTGGATTGGCCTGAGAAAGAAGTCTTCGTGCAATTTCGAAACCGTAGTTTTCAGTCATCTCATCATGGAAGATGAGGCCGGGATCGATACCTATGCCACGATCCATCAGTGCACGTTTGTATCCATCTGTACGGCGATGGGCAAAATCCATCGTCGCCAATCCGTTAAGCAGCGCGATGCGTCTATGCCCAAGATCCAAGAGCAATCCCGTGGCGCGTTCAAATGCACGACGGTTGTTGACGTCCAACCAGTTATACGGCGACGTCACACCGCTCGACCGTCCGTGGACGACAAAAGGTATGTTCAGATCTTGAAGCATCGGGAGCCGCGGATCCTGAAGCGCTGGAGCATGCACGATGAGGCCATCAACAATCTGCCTATTGGCAATATCGCGGTACACGCGCTCTTGGTCTGAATCTGGAACGACGGATAACAGAAGATCGTACCCGGCCCGCGAGTAAGATTCACCGGCCCCTGCGATGAAGTCAGAAAAGATAGGATTAACCATCTCGTGTTTGCTCGAGACAGGCACCACATGACCGATGGTCATGGCTTTGCCTGTTGCAAGGCTTTTCGCCCTTGTATTCGGGCGATAGTTGTACTGCTCTGCGGCCTCGCGAACTTTGCGTCGAGTTGCTTCGCTAACTTCGGGGTAGCCGTTTAAGGCGCGACTCACCGTCGTTTGTGAAAGCCCCAGATTCGCTGACAATTGCTTAAGGTTCATGGGACATAGATGTACCAAAGCGCTTTGAAAATTCAACAGTGTGAGCGTTATTTCTTATTAGAAAGCAAGATGCTGCCATGCGGCATGAAATGCTGCACAGCGGAGATGCAGTCGAAAATCCAAAGAATTTCCGCCAATTGATTGACAATTGGGAAATGATCGGCAAGGTTCACATCAGTCAAAGCGCTTTGGAAGATCGAAGAATCGATCTCGTCTAAGCGTGACACTCAAGTGTACTTTCTGGGAGGAAACCAATGAAAAAGTCACTCTACACGGGCGTTGCCGCTGTCGCGCTGTCGACAAGCGCTGCATTTGCAGGCGGCCACCTCGCGTTTGCACCAGGCGATGGTGCATTTTCTTGGGACAGCTACAACGCATGGGCTGAGACTGCACCAGACCTGAGCGGTCAGACTGTCACCATCACAGGCCCGTGGCTTCAGCCGGAAGACGGTGTTTTCCGCAGCGTGCTTGCTTACTTTGAAGCCGCGACCGGCGCAGAAGCCATCTATACAGGCTCCGACTCCTTTGAGCAGCAGATCGTGGTAGACGCTGAAGCGGGCGCAGCTCCAAACATCGCTGTGTTCCCTCAGCCCGGTCTTGCGTCTGATATGGCAGCACGCGGCCTTCTCTCTCCGATGCCAGCCAGCATGGGCGACTTTGTCACCAATAATTATGGTGCCGGTTCATCCTGGGTTGATCTGGGTACATTTGCGGACAAAGACGGCAATGACCAACTGTTCGGCTTCTTCTACAACGTAAACGTCAAGTCGCTTGTCTGGTATGTTCCTGAGAACTTCGAAGATGCAGGCTACGACGTTCCAGAAACCATGGAAGAGCTTCGCGAACTGACCGAGCAAATCGTTGCAGACGGTGAAACGCCATGGTGCATCGGTCTGGGTTCGGGCGCCGCGACCGGTTGGCCAGCAACGGACTGGGTTGAAGACATCATGCTCCGCACTCAGCCAGCAGACGTCTATGATGCATGGACAACCAACGACATGCCGTTCAACGACGCACGGGTTGTGGCAGCAATTGAAGAGTTCGGTTGGTTTGTGGGCGACGACGATAAAGTTGCCGGCGGCGCTGGTGCAGTTGCATCCACCGACTTCCGTGACAGCCCGAAGGGCATGTTCTCGGCTCCTGCTCAGTGCTACATGCACCGTCAGGCTTCGTTTGTACCGGCCTTCTTCCCAGAAGGTATCGAGTTCGGTGAGGACGTAGATTTCTTCTACTTCCCATCCTACGAGAGCAAAGATCTGGGTAACCCGGTTCTTGGTGGCGGTACTCTGATGGCGATCACCGATCCTTCGCCAGCCGCTGACGCAGTTATGGAGTTCCTCCAGCTGCCTCTCGCACACGAAGTCTTTGGTGCGCAGTCGGGCTTCCTGACACCACTTAAGTCAGTGAACCCTGAGACATACCTGAACGACGCACTTCGCGGCCAGGCGGAAATCCTTGTGAATGCCACAACATTCCGCTTCGACGGTTCCGACCTGATGCCAGGTGGTGTCGGCGCCGGTACTTTCTGGACCGGCATGGTTGACTTCACGAGCGGTAAGTCCGCCCAGGAAGTTGCCGACGAAATCCAGGCAAGCTGGGAAGCTTTGAAGTAAGCGTCTCGCATCAAAAGTTCAGAGATCCCGGTGTTTGCCGGGGTCTCTCAATACCAAGCACGACATTCGAACGCGCATCTGCTGAAAGAGCGAAGGGAGGGGACCAATGCATCCTGCATTATTAGGTCTCGTGACGATCATCATCGGTGTCGGTGGTTGTCTCGGCTATTTCTACTTTTCGAACCTCATTCTGGATAAATACATCTTCCCGGCGAAGGGTCCAAATGCTGGTCAGAACATCAACCGAGCCAATCAGGTTCGACCTTGGTTGTTCCTCTTTCCCGCGATGTTCGCGTTGGGTCTGTACCTAGCTTACCCAGTCTTTGAGACACTTCGGCTGTCTTTGACCGATAGAAGTCAAGACGATGCTTTCGTTGGACTTGCTAACTACAACCAGATGTTCTCGGAAGCGAAGTTCTGGGAAGCCATGCGAAACAACATGCTCTGGCTGATTGTGGTTCCTGCTGCAGCGACGGCGTTTGGCCTTCTGGTCGCGCAGTTAACGGACCGCATCGCGTGGGGTTCGCTTGCGAAGTCGCTGATCTTTATGCCGATGGCGATTTCTTTTGTGGGCGCCTCGGTAATCTTTAAGTTGATCTACGACACACGTCCTGAAGATCAGGACCAAATCGGCGTGTTGAACGCTGTTTGGTTGCAGTTTGAGGGTGGAATTGGATCATTCCTGTTCCTTAAGCTTCTGCCGCTCGTCATCGTACTCTCGTTCCTCGCGATCGTGGCATACGTGGGCTACCTGCTGATTAAACCATTCATCAATCAAAACGAACGGGTTGGCGGAACCGGTTTTGCCGTTGTTCGCGTGATCGGAGCGCTCGTCGCACTTTGGATGGTCTGGGAATCCTTGGGGTCGCTCCTTGGCATCGCAACAGCTGACCTGCCATATGGCGAACCGCAAACTTGGCTGACGATCCCGTTCTACAACAACTTTTTCCTCATGGTGGTTTTGATCTGGATTCAGACGGGCTTCGCCATGGTTATATTGTCAGCTGCCTTGCGCGGCATTCCTGAAGAAACGATCGAGGCGGCAATTATTGATGGCGCAAACCCGTTTCAGATCTTCTTCAAGATCAAAGTGCCACAGATCATGCCGACGATTGTTGTGGTCTGGACGACCATCACACTGACGGTTCTCAAAGTCTTCGACATCGTTTTCGCGATGACGAACGGCCAGTGGGAAACACAGGTTCTCGCAAACTACATGTTCGACAAACTCTTCCGAGCCAACGACTGGGGCGTAGGTTCTGCGAGTGCAATCATCATCATGTTGCTGGTGTCACCGATCCTTGTTTGGAACGTGTACAACGCCCGCAAAGAAATGCGCTGAGGAGGGCAGGCTTATGGACAATATGGCTGGCACAAAATCAGGCCTCACTTGGGCTGTTCATATCTCGGTCGTTTTTCTCGTGGCGCTTTGGCTGTTCCCGACTATCGGACTTTTGGTGTCGTCCTTCCGGACAGCTGACCAAATCTCGTCGAGCGGGTGGTGGAAAGCCATGTTCCCGACGGAACAGACGATCCAGCTTCGGACCGGCGGCCGAGATGCGGCTGTTCAGGACGGCGACCTCTTTGTCGTTGAAGGAAACTTGCTGACAGATGGCGAGGATGCGCCCGGCACCGAGGCAGAGCCAATCGCGTTCGGCGTGTCATCTCGGGCAATCGGTGCTTACCAAATTGGCGAAACTGCAGAGTTCTCGGATGGCGAAGAAACCCTTATCCTGAACGCTGACGGTTCGTATCGATATACAAGTGTCGAGGAGCCGGGACGCAGAGGTCAGCGTGTGTTTGTGACGGCGGTTTCCCCGCCTGAATTCACGCTAAACAACTACGGTACGATCCTGTTCAGCGGGTCAGGCCAGGACAACATGGCCAAAGCGTTCTTCAACACGCTCACAGTGACCATTCCCGCAACCATCATTCCAATCGTGATTGCGGCATTTGCGGCATACGCGCTCGCCTGGATGGATTTTCCGGGGCGCGCACTACTGATCGCCTTGGTGGTGGCTTTGCTCGTTGTTCCATTGCAATTGGCCCTCATCCCACTTCTACGGCTGCATCTCGGGATCGGCATTGGAAAGGGATACCTAGGGGTCTGGCTGGCGCATACCGGATTTGGCTTACCGCTCGCGATTTATCTTTTGCGAAACTACATGGTCGGCTTGCCGCGCGACATTATCGAGAACGCAAAAGTCGACGGCGCGACAGATTTCCAGATCTTTACGAAGATCATCTTGCCGCTTTCTTTCCCAGCGCTCGCGTCCTTTGCGATCTTCCAGTTCCTGTGGACTTGGAATGACCTTCTGGTCGCGAAAGTGTTCCTCATTGATGCGACGGGATCGACGACGGTTATGACGAACCAAATTGTTGAACTTCTTGGAACAAGAGGCGGCAATTGGGAAATTTTGGCGACGGCCGCATTCGTGAGTATCGCGGTGCCTCTGGTCGTCTTCTTTGCAATGCAACGTTACCTCGTGCGCGGCCTCTTGGCCGGGTCGTTTAAGTAGGAACGTAAGGCACCACAGATGGCGTTTCTTGATCCATATGTTGCAGATGACATGCATCTTGCCGCTGATCCAGATTGGTGGCGCGGTGCGGTGATTTATCAGATCTATCCGCGGTCCTATCAGGACAGCAACGG
>CAZMRS010000166.1:0-5975 GCA_964568435.1 uncultured Boseongicola sp.
CGCACCAGTCGAGATAGATACGCTGCTTGATCCACTGCCCGTCTTCAAAAGTGTTCGTCCCTCTGTCCCATAAGATCATCCGGTACTGTTTGGACGGCCCCTGTCGCAAGATCACCGCGCGGTCATTCTCCGTGGCGAAGAACAAGTGCAAGCGGACATATGGCTTGCTCATGCCCAATCGCCCAGCGCTTGCTGCCAGATCGTCAAAGCCGCCACCGCAGCCGTATCGGCCCGCAATATCCGGGGGCCAAGCGCAACGACATGCGCCTGCTCCATAGCCGATAGCTTTGTCCGTTCTGCTTCAGAAAATCCGCCCTCTGGACCGATCAGAATAGCCCAAGGACCCGGCGCATCCGGCAACCCAGACACCTCCCCAGCGCGCGCTTCGTCGCAAAACATAATCTGACGCTCGACTGGCCACTCCGACAAGAGTCTTTCCAGCTTTTGTAGAACCGCAACTTCCGGCACGAAGGTGGCACCACATTGCTCCGCCGCCTCAATGGCATGAGCTTGCAAGCGATCCTGACGAATGCGCTCCGAGTTTGTGAACTGTGTCTGAACCGGAATGATCCGGCGCACACCCATCTCGACCGCTTTCTCAACAATGAAATCCGTCCGCGCTTTTTTGATCGGCGCAAAGAGCAGCCACAGATCGGGCGGATCGTATTGCGTTAACGTTTGTTCGATACAGTGCAGCTCACCGCCGCGTTTTCCCGCTTCAGAAACTTCGGCGCGCCATTCTCCGTCCTTGCCATTGAACAGCAGGACGGGATCGCCTTTTGCCAAGCGCATTACCCCGAAAAGGTAATGCGCCTGTTGGCGTACCAGATCTACGGATTGCCCCTCTCCCAAGGCCTGATCTACAAAGAGCCGAACTTTCGCAGTTTTCATAAGGCCAGAGCATATGACCGGCACCGACGGGACGCCAGACACCAAAAAGACCGGGCAGGTCGCCGATGCTGCCAAGGGAAACTGGGTCGACTCATTGGCTCCAAAAGCCACCCGCCCCTACTTGCGCCTAAGCCGAGCAGATCGTCCTATTGGAACCTGGTTGCTGCTGATCCCTTGCCTCTGGGCCATTGCGGCTGTTTCCCTGATGCAGGGAACATTCACTAGCCTCCATAGTTGGGTGCTGATCGGTTGCGCCTTCGGTGCCTGGCTCATGCGCGGTGCGGGATGTACGTGGAACGACATCACTGACCGCGAATTTGACGCGTCTGTCGCCCGTACACGCTCGCGCCCTATCCCCTCAGGTCAAGTAACTGTGCGCGGCGCGGTGACCTGGATGATCCTACAGGCGCTCATAGCTTTCGGCATTTTGCTAACCTTCTCTCCTTTGGCAATCGCCCTTGGCATCGCCTCCCTCGCGTTGGTTTGTGTTTATCCCTTCGCCAAACGTTTCACGTGGTGGCCGCAGGTGTTCCTCGGCCTCGCATTTAACTGGGGCGCACTGTTGGCATGGGCCGCACTCACCGGTGCCGTGTCGTTGGCTCCGATCCTGCTTTATGTGGCCGGAATCTTTTGGACCCTATTCTACGACACGATTTACGCCCACCAGGACACCGACGACGACGCTCTTATTGGCGTCAAATCCACAGCTCGCCTTTTCGGCGATGAAACAGCCAAATGGCTTAAATGGTTCATGATCGGCAGCGTCACCTTCATGGGTGCCGCAGTTATCGCCGCCCTCGCACCTTCCGCGAACGTGTTGCAACTTGTGATCGCCCTCGGCGGTGTCTGGGCGTTCGGTTGGCATCTTATGTGGCAGCTCAGCCGCCTCGACATAAACGACCCCGAGAAATGCCGGGAGCTGTTTCTGTCAAATCGCAACGCCGGCCTCATCCCTGTGCTATTTCTCGCCACCGCGCATTTCGCATGATTGCAGACCGCCGGCTTGCCGATTAACAAAGCGCCATGAGTTCGTCCACGTCACTGAATTTGCGAAGCTACCTGCCCCACGTCGCCGCGATATTGATTGCTGGCGCGGGATGTATTGGCATCGCCCTTTGGGCAAAGGAACGCATCGAAGCGAAAACATCGACGGACATTGGTTTGGTGCTCGCTCAGAATGGCTATGACTGGGCCGAAGTCACAACCGACGGCCTCCAGGTCAGCTTGTTTGGAACCGCACCCAACGAGGCCACAAGGTTCGCGGCGTTGTCGGCCGCTGGACGCATCGTCGATGCGTCTCGCATTTTGGACCAAATGGAGGTGCGTGCCACGGCGGCACTAGTAGCCCCCGAGTTTTCCATTGAAATCCTAAAGAACGACGATGATCTGTCGATCATTGGTTTAGTACCTACCGAGTCGGATCCCGACACAATAATAGAACGCGCGCGCCGATTATCCGGTACGGCACGCATCACAGACCTTCTGGAAAGCGCGGACTACGCGCCACCGCCAGGTTGGGAACGCGCGTTGTCGTTTGGATTGAATGCACTGGATGATTTGCCCAGATCCAAGGTGTCGATTTCACCGAAACGCGTCGCCGTGACAGCCGCTGCTGAAAACGCCGAAGATAAGCGCCGCATAGAGAGAGAGCTGAACCGTTCAGCGCCGTCCGGCGTTGCACTCGATCTTAACATCACAGCGCCGCGTCCGGTCATCAGCCCTTTCACGATTCGATTTCTCATAGACGGAAACGGAGCACGTTTTGATGCCTGCTCGGCGGACACCGAAGCGTCACGTGAAGCGATCCTGGCCGCTGCAATAGACGCTGGTCTAACTGGCAGCGCCACATGCCAGATTGGCCTCGGCACGCCATCAACGCGTTGGACTGAAGCAGCCGTTGCAAGCATTGAAGCCATTCAAGAAATCGGGTGGGGAACACTCACCCTGTCAAACGCCGATATTACTCTGGTTGCGGCTGAAGGCACTCAATCGGCGATATTTGACCGTGCCGTCGGAGAACTCGAGGGGCGTTTGCCCGAAGTCTTCTCACTTAATGCCATTCGTCTGGAAAGCGAGAGCGACGGCGATGTTGAGGATGCGACTCAGCCGGAGTTTTTGGCCACACGCTCGCCCGAAGGCCTTGTGCAACTGCGCGGTCGCATAGGCGACGAACTGACACAGTTGGCGGTGCAAAACTTTGCGGCAGCACATTTCGGATCGAGCAACGTGTATCCTGCAACACGCACCGACACGACATTGCCAGCAGGCTGGCCAACGCGGGTTCTGACGTCGCTGGAGTCGCTGGCACTGCTGAACAACGGCGCCGCCGTGGTCACACCAGAGTCTATTGAAATTCGAGGAGAATCCGGACGCCAAGATGCCAGTGCCGAGATCACGCGCATTCTCACATCAAAGCTGCCGGAAGGCGCAGCCTTTGACTTGGATGTTGTTTACTCTGAAGCGCTGGACCCACTGGCAGCACTGCCTACCCCAGCTGAATGCGTTGAGCAAATCAACGCAGCTGTCACCGCGAACAAGATCAGATTCGCGCCGTCCTCCACCGAGATTGAAGATGACGCGCTGAAAACAATCGACGCGATTTCCGATCTGCTGAGGGATTGCCAAACAGTTCAGATTGAAATTGGCGGACATACCGACAGCCAAGGGCGCGAAATCATGAATGAGCAACTTAGCCAGGCTAGGGCTGACGCTGTTTTGAATGCGATCATGGAACGCCGCGTGCTGACCACCAACCTCACGGCCAAAGGTTACGGCGAAACCCAACCAATTGCCGATAACGGCACCGAAGAGGGGCGTGAAGCCAATCGTCGGATCGAATTCCGGCTGGTTCTTCCTGAAACCGCAAATGAGGAATCCGAAGAAAACGTTGCAGAAGAGGCGAACAACGAATGAATGGCACCGAATTCATCTTTGCGACGGCGGCGATCCTGTTTGTTGCTTTCATGGCGGGCTGGTTTGCGCATTGGCTGATCAGCCGAATTACGCGCGTAACACGTTCGGATATGGATGATCTCGATCGTATGGCGCAGGAGCTGCATCACGCTGAGGAAGCGCGCGATCAAGCGGTCACCTACATGCAGCAGCGCGAGGCGGAGCTTACGAACCGAATGACGCAGACCGAAGCTGAACTGAATGCCGCGATGGAAGGCTTGCGCACAGCGCGCGCAGAGGCGGAAGAACTGCGGGGATACGTTGATAAGAGCGGGCAGTAGAGCTAGCTGCCGATATGGTCAAGTTGCCTCCGCACCATATCCGGCAACGTCTCCGGCCGACCGCCACGCACTCCTCTCGCGAGCTGTCAGCTCAGGCAAATAAACAGCACCAAGAACAACTGGACTTACTTCACTGGTCATATTGGACCTAATTGGAAGCAAGCCATCCTTTTAAATCAAGGAACTGAAGAGGAGTCGCATCGCGGGCGCAAGCCAGATATGACTTATCCAAGGGAGAATACATGGGCCAGCCAACACTCGACACGTCACCAAAAGTATCTGACGAGATCCGGAAGACGACCTGTTACATGTGCGCGTGCCGATGCGGCATCAACGTTCACATGAAGGACGGGAAAGTCGCTTACATCGAGGGCAACAAGGATCACCCCGTCAACCAAGGTGTGCTTTGTGCCAAAGGTTCGTCGGGCATCATGCAGCACCTGTCACCGGCGCGTTTGCGCGCTCCAATGAAGCGTGTTGGTCCTCGCGGTTCTGGTGAGTTTGAAGAGATAACGTGGGAAGAGGCGCTGGGCATCGCAGTAGATTGGCTGAAACCGGTCCGTGATACGGACCCAAGCAAACTGGCTTTCTTCACCGGTCGCGACCAATCGCAAAGCTTCACATCGTTCTGGGCGCAGGGGTTCGGCACACCGAACTACGCAGCACACGGCGGCTTTTGTTCAGTGAACATGGCGGCCGGAGGCATCTACACCATGGGTGGGGCGTTCTGGGAATTTGGCCAACCCGACTGGGATCGCACGAAACTGTTCATGCTCTTCGGCGTGGCCGAGGATCACGATAGCAACCCGATCAAGATGGGCTTGGGTAAACTCAAGAAGCGCGGAGCACGAGTTATCGGCGTGAATCCAATTCGGACCGGCTATAACGCCGTCGCCGACGATTGGGTTGGTATCACTCCCGGCACAGATGGCCTGTTCATTCTAAGCCTTGTTCATTGCTTGATGAAGGCTGGCAAGATCGACCTCGAGTATCTTGCGAGGCTGACTGACGCTCCGTGTCTTGTGAATGGTGACGAGGCGTCCGACGAGTTCGGCCTGATCCTCAGGGATGAGGCGGGCAAAGCATTGGTGATCGACCGACGCACCGGCAAACCCGCTGCTTTCGATGAAGCAGGGGTCGAACCTGATCTGTCGGGCAGCTGGCGGCACGCAGGTTTCACGCACCGCCCTGTTCTGCACCACATGGCAGAGCAATACCTGACCGACGAGTACTCGCCGGAAACTGTTGCTCCTCAGATCGGAATTTCCGCTGAACGGATCCGCGCCATCGCCGCTGATATCGCGCGCGTCGCCTTCGACGAAGCAATTGAGCTCGATCGCGAATGGACGGACTTCCGGGGGGTCACACATAAAAAGATGATCGGGCGGCCTGTTGCATTCCATGCAATGCGAGGCATCTCCGCACATTCCAATGGTTTCCAAACCTGCCGCGCACTGCACCTGCTACAGATTATCCTAGGCTCGGTTGAAGTTCCCGGCGGGTTCCGTTTCAAGCCGCCCTATCCGAAACCTGCAACGGCACATCCAAAGCCTCACGCAAAAGCCCAGGCCGGGAAACCGCTGGACGGCCCGCACTTAGGGTTCGTCCACGGCCCAGATGATCTTTTGATCAACGAAGACAACACAGCCAAGCGTATCGACAAAGCGTTCTCCTGGGAGAACCCGATGTCTGCGCACGGCATGATGCATATGGTCATCTCGAACGCGCATGCTGGTGATCCATATAAAATCGACACGCTGATGCTCTACATGGCGAACATGGCGTGGAACTCTTCCATGAACACGACCGAGGTGATGCGGATGCTCACCGACAAGGACGAGTCGGGTGAGT
>CAZMRS010000167.1:0-5971 GCA_964568435.1 uncultured Boseongicola sp.
CCTGCCGGGGTCGCCATAACACGTAATTAAAGATCGAGCCGAATTCTTGAAGCCTGTTCTCTATTCCTTTCGCCGTTGCCCTTACGCCATGCGTGCCCGTCTTGCGCTTGCTTCCAGTCAGCAGGATATTGAGTTGAGGGAAGTCGTTCTGCGAGAGAAGCCCGAGGAATTCTTGGCTGCCTCGCCAAGCGCGACAGTTCCATGTCTCGTGCAATGTAAATCAGTATTGGATGAGAGTCTGGATGTTATGGTGTGGGCTTTGGAGCGGAATGATCCCGAAGGCTGGCTCGATATGCCCGAGGCGGGATGGAAGTTGATCGAACGGTGTGACGGCCCGTTCAAATCTGCTTTAGACCGCACCAAGTACGCAACGCGCTACACAGACAGCGATCCTTTGGAACAACGGTCTTTGGCCATCGAGTTCCTTTCGGACTTGGATGCCCAGTTAGGTGATTGGCTTTTTGAGAGGCCGTCGATAGCTGACTTTGCCATTTTGCCCTTTGTGCGGCAGTTCGCTTTCATAGATAAGGCCTGGTTCGACGCTCAACCATGGCCGAAGTTAAAGCCATGGCTTGAGAGCTTCATCGCTTCAGATCGGTTTAGATCACTCATGCAAAAGTATCCAAAATGGACGCGCGGTGACGAGACGGTTTGCTTTCCAAGCTAGGATTGCCCTGACGTTTCGGAGTTTTCTCGAATTTCCGTTGTAGGCAACTGCGTTGTCATGCCGTAATGAAGGTGAACGGCAACGGGGACAGCCGAAAGAGGAAGACCATGACGACGCCAACCGAGGAGCGCGCCGCACAAGGGGAATACCTGAAACGACACACTGACGCTCTTATCAAGGACTTGTGGTTCGCACGCGCATGCGAAGTTTCTGGAAAGTCAAAGGCGACTTTGGGTCGCTATGCGTCGCTTGCACCAGAGAATTCCGATCGGTTCGTTCCGGTGAACGTCTTGCTGGCACTTGAGCGTGCAGCATCTATTCCGTTTGTCACCAAAGCTCTTTCAGAGCTTCAAGGAATGACATTGGAATATGACGAAAGTCGTGGGGATCCGACGGGGGCTCTGAACAGCGATGTTATCAAACTCTCGCAGCGATTTGCGACATTGATGGGTGAGTACAACCACTCCATAGAAGACGGTGTCATAAGCCTAAATGAAGCCAAACGGCTCCTTGACGAGACGAATGCATTGCAACAGGTCTTGGTCGACATGAAGCTGCATCTACAGTCAGCGAAATGAGAATGAGTTGCTTGGGGGTCGGATGCTAATCCAACCCCCGATAACCAGGTCTTACGTCAACGCTCACTGGCACAATGGATTGCGCCCCCAACTCATTCCATGACCGTGGCAATACACACCAAGGCAACTCCCCCAGCCGCAAGGCACGAGTGCATCGCGACTGAGGGGCTGGGCCCAGAGACAACGGGGATGTTCGATGCCGACCCAGCATCAAAAATGTAGGGTTGGCGATGTCCTCAAGTAATGGGAAAAAATCCTGAAAAGCGTCATGTTTGGAACTGACGCGATCAATGAAGCAAGGAAGTCAGCGGGATGATGGACACAATTGAGGCCTATCTCATGCAAGGCCAGGCAATTCTTCTGGATTGGATCACTTCCCCGTCGGCCTACGCACAATTTGCTCTTCTGGTCGCGGCCTATTTATTGGCAGTTTTGTGCTCTGCTTCAATTAGACCTCGGCTCGAGCGCATTCTAACGCCGACTGACGACTCCAAGTCGATTTGGACGACTCTCAGGCGTTTCACACTCTTGTTCCTGCCACTGCTTTTGCCAGTGTTCGCGTACTCTTTCACGGCGCTTGGCGAACAACTGGTGCGGTCGCTCTTTGGAACCGGGGCGGTCATTGCATTTGGAAAGCGGATTTTCGTCTTCATCGCGGTCCGCCGTATTGTCCGCGACATCGTGGTTGACCCATTCCTGAAAACGATCGGGACATACGTAGCTATTCCAATAGCGGCTCTTTATGTGGTCGGTCTCCTGGATCCCATTATAGTGCTGCTATCCGAGAATGGCATTTCCATGGGGCGGATACAGTTTTCGTTCCTAGCCATCGCGCGAGCAGTTATCGCCGGCTCAGTCTTGTTTTGGCTGGGCCGTTGGTCCGCCGATCATGGCACCACCTACATTAGGGCGCAGGAAACGATACGACCGCCGACACGCGAACTTGCAGCGAAGGCACTTGAGCTCGCAATCTTCCTGGTCGTTGGTGTGGTGCTGCTCAATATCATGGGTCTGGACCTCTCAGCGCTGGCGTTGTTTGGGGGCGCGGTTGGCGTAGGCCTCGGGTTCGGTCTTCAAAAAATTGCCTCCAACTTTATCTCTGGGATCATTCTTCTTTTGGAGGGTCAGGCAACAGTTGGTGACTTTGTAGAATTGGACGGCGGCGAGAGTGGCACGATAATTCGAATGGGTGCGCGTGCGACGATTCTCGAAACTTTTGATGGAAAGTGGATCGTTGTCCCCAACGAGGACTTTATCGTCTCGCGGATCGTCAATTGGTCTGATGCGGGTTCAGGCAACCGCTATGAGGTGGAGTTTTCGGTCAGTTACGACACCGATATTAACAAGATCCCGGGCTTAATTATCGAGGCTGTGAAGAAGCATCCCAGTGTATTGTCGGAACCTGAAGAGCCAGACGTAGAACTCAAGGCATTTGGCGATAGCGGCATCGAGTTTGGAGTTGAGTTCTGGGTAGAAGGTATTGATGACGGTCCAAACAAGTATGGTTCAGAAGTCAGGTTCCTCATTTGGAACGCGCTGAAAGACGCCAATATCGAGATACCGTTCCCCCAGAGAGAGATCAGGTACCGAGACGGTCACAAACTGGCTTAGGTCATGCGAATTGCGCTCTGATCAATCGATAAGACGTACCCCTGACGGGCGATTGTTCGTATCAAAAGTTCGGCCACCATTTGATTGCCCAACGCATCGCGCAGGCGCTTGATGCGGGTTGCGCCAGCGGCCTCTTCGCAATCAGCAGGTGACTTGCCAGAGATCACTGCCTCGATCTCAGCTCCCGTTAGAACATCGCCATCCATGCGCGCCTCGGCCAAAACAGAAAGCGTCTCAATGGCGGCCCCCGTTAGTTTGAATTCCATATCGTTTAGAACGACTGAGTTCTCGCCGCGATTAATAACCAGCGATGACACCTGGATGCCCTGCTTCTCGATCGCACCAATACGTCGGTTTAGAACGACAATCGTTACGACGAACACCAAGCAGGCGATCAAAAGCCCCGTGGCGAAGAGCATCAAAACAAAGATGACAACGCGATAACTGCCAAGCGTCTCAGAGAAAGCTGTGCCCGATTGCGCAAGGATCTCAAGAAGCTTGATCTCCGCGGCAGACGTTAGGTCGGCGTTCTCGATGAACAAGCGTTCCACGCGTTCGTTGAACGCATTCGCATCTGGCAAACTCCAAAGAAGGAAAGCGGCCGCGCTTCCAAGAATGACGACAACTGCAAAGATGCCGATTGCTACAACGCGATTGCCAGCTGCGCGCGTCTCAGTAACGGAGGAAGAATTGTCCGGCATCCCGCTTCCGACCCTCTAATCCTGTTTCGTCGAAAACCGATTCAACTTGTAGCAACGTCCACCCACCCGCGGACAAACGTCGCTCAACCCCTCGTGCCACCGCACGCGACATCCGACAGGGGTTAGCGTCTACTTGAATCACACCATAATGCAGCCGCAAGGGGTCTTCCCGCTTTGCTTTGTAGTCTGCGTAACACGCAGCGAAAGCAGGTCCTGCGGCCATACTGCCCAAAAGGCACACGGCAATACCAATAAATACAAATCTCATGCTTTCGACCCTGAGCCGTGTTGTTCGGAAAATCAATAACACAGGCAGTCGACCGCGATGATATCGCATAGCAGACACCGGATATTGCTTGTCTCCCACCACGCTCCTCAAGTTGGACCCACACAGTTTGGTCAACGTTGTTCGTTTTGGAGGGAAGCTCATGGGTGTTTTGAAATATGCCACAATCGGTGCGATATTTGTTGGCTTGAGCCTCACTCCAGCGCAGGCGAATGGTGATGACCTTGCCCGAGCAATCCTTGGTATCGCAGCTGTAGGTATTATTGCCAAAGCCATCGATGACAGGAACGATCGCCGAAACGAAACTACTGCCACCATTGGTGCCAGCAGGCTGGGATCTGTCGAGCAGAACTCTCGTTTTGGGGGCCGAATAATCGATGGTCGAATCCGGCCATACGAATCCAATAGAACTCATTCTAAGCGTGGGTTCAAAAAGCAGCCGCTTCCGCAACGGTGTCTCAGAATTGTCGAGACAAGTCGTGGTGATCGACTCGCTTACGGCGCTCGCTGCCTGAATCAAAATTTCAGGTTCGCTTCGCGCCTTCCTGATCGGTGTGAAACGGCTGTTCGCACAAACCGAGGATTTCGAACTGTCTTTGGGGCGCGGTGCCTGCGCCAAGATGGCTGGAATGTAGCGCGGTACTGAGCGCGCTTAACGACTTACTGGCGCTGACATCCCGCACATCTCCGTTGGCGCTAGTGGGTCGGGGTTCATCCCCCCCGACCCAAGTTTAACGAGTGAGCGAGTTGTCCTCACGAGTGGGTGGGTACGAGTTGGGGCGGCTTCCGAAAGGGGGCCGCCTTTTCCTTGTAACCGTGTCCTAGAGTGTGATTTCTGTCCAGCATGGGACCGGACTACGAAGAAGAGAGAAAGCTCATCGCGGCTGGCAGGCGCGTGATTGCTGGTGTCGATGAAGTAGGACGTGGTCCCTTGGCTGGCCCTGTAACCGCAGCGGCTGTTATTCTGGATACCAAAAATATTCCGCCGGGGCTCGAGGACTCGAAAAAACTGTCAGCGCGCAAGCGCGCCGACCTGGCGGCAACTCTAGCTGATTGCGCGATAATCTCGGTTGCCCACGCCACGGTCGAAGAAATCGACGAACTCAACATCCTGCAGGCATCTCACCTTGCCATGTGTCGCGCTGTAGAAGGCTTGGCTCAGAAAGTGGATCACGCGCTCATTGATGGGAACATGATTCCCAAGAGACTTCAGGTGCCTGCTACCGCTCTGATCAAGGGTGACGGCCGTTCGGTCTCGATTGCCGCGGCGTCTATTGTCGCGAAAGTGATGCGCGATCGCATCATGGTGGATTTGGCGCAACAGCACCCCGGATACGGATGGGACCAGAACGCTGGTTACCCGACTAAAGCCCACCGCGAAGCGCTTCAAAATCTTGGTGTGACCCCACACCATAGACGTTCGTTCAAAACCGTCCACAATATGTTGTGACAAGGAAAATTCTTAACCTATTGATTCAAAAAAGAATTTGACGCCGAATCACGTTTGACTCATCTTTAGGCCAACAATTACGCCGCGGCACAACGATGCTCGGGACAGAGGCAGAGATGAAAACGAAGACACGCACAAGCGCGGCAGAGTTGCCGTTGAATTCCATTCTGGACGGCGATTGCATTGAGATCATGCAAGGTCTGCCTGAGAGCTCGGTCGATCTGATCTTTGCTGACCCCCCCTACAATCTGCAGCTAAAGGGCGAGCTGCATCGCCCTGATAATTCCCGCGTCGACGCGGTGGATGATGCCTGGGATCAATTTGGAAGCTTCTCGCACTACGACCGGTTTACGCGAGATTGGCTGGCAGCGGCGCGTCGTATTCTGAAACCGAATGGGGCGATTTGGGTTATCGGTTCCTATCACAACGTGTTTCGTCTAGGTGCAGAGTTACAAAACCAAGGGTTTTGGATCCTCAACGATGTCGTTTGGCGCAAATCCAATCCCATGCCGAATTTCCGCGGCAAACGACTGACGAACGCACATGAGACCCTGATCTGGGCTTCGAAGGGTGAGGGTGCGAAATACACATTCAACTACGAAGCGTTGAAAGCGCTGAACGAAGGTGTGCAGATGCGCTCGGACTGGGTGCTACCAATCTGTACCGGCCACGAAAGGC
>CAZMRS010000168.1:0-5938 GCA_964568435.1 uncultured Boseongicola sp.
TTTGATGTGGAACTTGACCTCGCACATCTCGAACGGCGTCGAATGCCAGTGCCGCATGAGGTAGCGGATGAGGCCTTCGTCGTTCGACACGGCCTTGGTGCCTTTGCCGTAGGACACCCGCGCGGCCTGCGTGATGGCGGCGTCGTCGCCCATGTAGTCGATGACGCGGACGAACCCGTGGTCGAGCACCGGGTAGGCCGTATAGAGGTGATCTTCCATGCCTTGAGACACCACACGGCGCGTCTGGCGGGACTGCGCACGTTCTTCGTCAATTTCGGCCTGTTGTTCGGGTGTAAGCGGCATAGAGAATCCCCAGTCAAATCGAGTCGCTTTGCCACAGTATCTATGTACGGGGCAGGTTGTGAACCACAATATGCGGCGTTTGCGTTGCGAAAGAATCGCAAATCCGCCCGCACAGGCACATTAGAGTTAACGAATATTGACTTATCTACAGGGTCTGTCAGGATTCCGGAAAAATCAGGCAAGGGCAGTACACCATGAAATTACATTATGCGTTTTTAGGGGCCGCGCTGGTATTGGCAGCCTGCGGCGGAACGAGCGACATCGATATCGGTGGAGGAGGCGGCGGCGGCGGCGGTGACAACGGCGGCGGCGGCGGTCTTGATGATGATGAAATCATTATCTCAGTTGATAACGACGTGTGCTCGGGCGCGTTTGTATGCTCGGGCGATCTGTCCAACGTCACTTTCGACAATGGCGGCACATTAAATGATGCGAGTGACGACACGCTAACGATCACCGGACTACCATTTGATGACGATCCGCTCGGTGCCGTTTTCAATTATTCCGGCACGGACACGAATAACGGCGTTGGCATCTTCATCAACACCGACACCTCGACATTCAATCAGTATCTTGCGCTGGTTCGTGAAACGGACGGTGGAGAACTTATAGTCGGTGTATCGACCATCGAAGGCTATCAGGACTTCGGGTATCGCGGCGCCTGGGTTCAGTTGAATGACGTCACGAACACAATTCCGACCTTGGGCCTCGTTGAATATACAGGAGAGTATTCCGGCTTTATGGTGCTCGACGGTTCCGGCAACCAGTACGTCACAACTGGCGACATCGCTTTGGAAGTGGACTTTACCGACAGCGTCCTGAAGGGCTTTGTGACCAATCGCACAATTGAGACTTTTGCAGGCGCACCTGTTGCCATTCCAAATCCTGATGTCACAGGTGTTCCAAACCTCGTCTTGAACGACACCCAAATCAGTGATGGAGCCTTCTCAGGCACAGCTAACAGTTACAATGGTGCCGAAACTTACGAGACTGGCACGTATCAGGGCTGGTTTGGGGGAGCTGGCGCTCCAGTGGTCGGTGGTTTCATCGAAGCCACGGCTCCTCAGTTTGATGATACCGGTGCCGCCGACATTACGTCACTTGATACCGGCGTATTTACCGCAGACTGTGCGACAGGGTCTTCGACGGGATGTGCACCGTAAGCAAGAAACGAGCCATCAAAGTATGGTTTGCAGGAGGTCGCCTTTGGGCGGCCTTCCTTTTGGCTATGGCGCTTGTGGCGGTCATATCCACCCCAACGGTCACATCTGCACAAGACGCATCAAACGCAGTCAACGTCTCGCCAGATCAGGCGCGTGCAATTGCCAGGCAAGCCCTTGCGAATGGCAATCTCGCTTTGGCGGAAGGCGTTGCAACGGCACTGCTCACGCGCAACCCGAACGATGCGGAAGCGCTGCTCCTTCGGGCCGTCATTTCCCGCACTAAGGGCGACTTCGAGACCGCGTACGTTTCAGCCCGCAGCGCCTATGACGCCAGCGATAACTCTGACCTGAAATTCGACGCCGCCTTCCTGATAGCGAGCCTTGAAGCGAAAGATGAGAATTTTACACGCGCCCAGATCTGGCTGAGACGCGCCGATAATGTCGCCAGCACCGAGGCCCGCCGACGTGCGGTTGAAAACACCTATCGCGAAGTTAAACGCCGCAACCCATTGTCTGTTCAGCTTGCCTTCACGGTGCGCCCATCCGACAACATCAACGGCGGATCAACGGTTGAAGAGACCGGCGTTTTCGGTCTTCCAGGCAGCATTGACGATCCTATTGCAGCTTTGGAAATCAGTGGCTCGGCCGTTCTGTCTTATAAGCTCGCCGAAAGCTCAAAAGGCCTGACGCAGGCCTACACCAGCATATTCGCCCGCCGCGCAATTCTTGAAAGCGGCTATGAAGACATTGTGCCGGGTACGACGTCGACCGAATATGACTATGCAGCGCTGACGTTTGGGCTGGAGTACCGATCGCGCCCCTTCCCGGATATCGGCGTGACGACACTGCGCGTCGGATATAGTGCGGGCTACTATCGCAACGAACACTTTCTATCCGCGGCTGACGTCGCTGTTACGCAGCAGTTCCGGCTGAGCGACGAGCGCTCTGTTCGCGCGGGTGTGACACTCCGGGATGAACACAGATTTGACTCGCCGATCTCGTCCACGTTCAACACGGCTCTGAGTGTCGACTACTTTCCGAAGAGCAGTGATACATTAGCTTGGTCAATCGGAACCACGCTGACCAACTACAACAGCCAAGCGAATACGGTGAACGGGCGCCGCGTCGAACTACGGACACGCCTGAATTTCAAGCAAGAGCTTCTTGGCGCGCGCCCGGATCTTTCCTTGAGCGTCGCTTGGCGCGACCTGCCAGACTTTGACTACTTCGGCACGCTCGACAATGGGCGTCAGGATATTTCTGCGTCGGTCCGTGCCGGCTTGACGTTTACAGAGATCTCCTACTTTGGCTTCCAGCCCCGCGCGGAAGTTGGTTGGAACCGAACCAATTCGGAAGTTGATCTTTGGGATACCGACAGCTTCAGTCTTGGCGTAACAGCGGTCTCGCGTTTTTGAGCGCAGAAGGTGGTCGCATACTCTCGCCAATCCCAATGACCCGTCCTATTCTCTGATCAAACCCGGTGCCTCAACCGGAAGATCAGAAAATAGGGAGACAAAAATGGGCATTGAATACCTGCACACAATGGTCCGTGTGAAAGACCTCGACGCGTCGATCGCATTCTACAAGCTACTCGGTCTCGAAGAGACACGTCGCTACGATAGCGAAGGCGGCCGCTTCACTCTGGTGTTTATGACACCGCCGGGTCAGGAAAACGCACATGTTGAACTGACATACAACTGGGACGGCGATGAAGGCCTGCCATCAGACAGCCGTCACTTCGGACATCTGGCCTATCGCGTCGATGACATCTACGCCACGTGTCAGCATCTGATGGACAATGGGATCACCATCAATCGTCCACCACGCGACGGGCATATGGCCTTTGTGCGTTCGCCGGACAATGTCTCAATCGAGCTCCTTCAGCGGGGCGATGATCTGCCCAAGCAAGAGCCTTGGGCGAGCATGGAAAACACTGGACACTGGTGATCCTTTCGGGTCGCCATTCAGATAAGGCGCATGCCCCGACACGCCTGCGCGCGTTGGGGTTATGCGCTGCGCTTGCTTTTGCCTTTGGTTTGGCCGCTCCCGCCAATGCTGCTTGTCGTCTGGCACTGGCTTTGGCGTTGGACGTGTCCGGGTCGGTCAACGCACGCGAATACAAGCAACAAACCAACGGCATTGCACGCGCTCTTGGTGACCCAGCCGTGCAGTCCATCCTGTTCCAGGTGCCGGAAGTTCCGGTTTATCTGGCGATCTACGAATGGTCCGCCGCGTCGTATCAACGTCTGATCCTTGATTGGACACCTTTGACAGGACCCGCAGATGTCACCGCAGTGCAGAACAGATTAATGGCCTGGGAGCGCGAAGAAGCTCCGGAGGCCACTGGCGTGGGTGCGGCCCTTGAATACGGTGCGCAACTGATGACCCGCGCCCCGCTTTGCTGGGATCAAACGCTCGACATCTCGGCTGACGGAAAAAACAATGATTGGCCCCTACCACACCGCCTGAGAATCAGTGGTCGACTGGGCACCATGAACGTGAATGCACTTGTGGTTGCGGATGACTCTGCGGAAACGCAGGATCGCACGTACGACGGCGTCGCCGAGCTGTCGGCCTATTTCCAAGCGCGTATCATCTATGGACCGAGCGCGTTTGTTGAAGTGGCCTTGGGCTACCAGGACTATGCAAGGGCGATGACCCAAAAGCTCCTGCGGGAACTGGCTACGCGCCCCCTGGGAGCCGCGCCACAGCCCCCATCAGCGGACACAGCACCGATCCGCGCGGCGTACGCACCCAGCCGTCAATAAATGTAGCGGATCTGATCGCTCCAGAACCGCTCGACCCGGCCCAATGCGCTATTGATCGACACGATGGTATCGGACCCGATGTTGGGTGACTCAATCAGCCCGTCCGCATGGCGCGAGAACAATTCGTCGACCACTTCGCGAACCGCCCTGCCTTTGTCGGTCAGACGGACACGAACGGACCGGCGATCAATCTCGCATCTTTGATGATGCATAAAGCCCATCTCGACCAGTTTTTTGAGGTTATAGGACACGTTCGATCCCTGGTAATAGCCGCGCGACTTCAGTTCGCCTGCGGTGACTTCGTGGTCGCCGATGTTGAAGAGAAGCAGCGCCTGCACCGCGTTGATCTCCAAAACGCCAAGGCGCTCAAACTCGTCCTTGATGACATCAAGTAGGAGCCTGTGCAGCCGCTCTATAAGCGCGAGGCTTTCCAAATAATCCTTCTTGAAGGGTGACGCTGTCGCCTTTTCTCCGACGTGTTGATGCATGCTCATTATCAGGTCTCTCCGCCCATCTGCTCGATGAAGAGAGATTTCGGCGCAAAGTCCCAAAATAGCGTTAAAGCAGGAAAAAAACGCTTCGAATGCGCCTTAACTCGACGGCGAAGCTTTGGACAACGCCAAAACCTGACCGATAAGATATTGATACTGCTCAGGAGTTTCCGCCTGCCCGCTCACCCAGCGATAAATCTCCTGATCGTTCTCGGACAGGAGCTCTTCATAGGTATCAAGCTGGGTGTCGCTCAGTTCTTTAAGTGGCCCGTCCGAAAATGGCCCGAGCAGCATATCCATTTCGCGCATGCCGCGCCGCCATGACCGGATGCGCAAACGCTTCAGCCGGATGTCGCGGGTTTCGCTCATGCAGCACGATCCGACATCGCATTCTTCAAGCGCTTTTCCAGCACGCCAATGCGATCCGCCGCCTGAACCATCTGGTTCCGCAGGACACGCATCTCAGTCATCAGCGAGTTCAGATCGGCCGGAGATTGTTGAGTCACAAGCTCCTCGGGCGTTTCTCCCTCACCGGTCATTAACCACGGCATCGACACGTTCAAAAGGCCCGCCATCATTTGAAGCTTGTTGGCGCGCGGCTCTGCCAGATCGTTCTCCCAGGCCTCGAGCGTTTTGAACGCAACGCCAAGGTGCTTTGCCAGCTCTTTCTGAGAAAGGCCCTGCGCTTCGCGTGCAGCCGCCACCCGATCACCAAACGTTGCAGCATCGTCGGAAAACCAGTTCTCTGTGATCGCTTCAGTCATGAAAGTATCCTTACGGCTTGCAGGGCTATGAATCGCTTTCTATGACACCCCTAGACCACTTTGCTTATCGAGGACGACCATGGCTTTCCTTTCTGCGACACTGGACCGCGTAAAGCCCTCGCCAACGGTCGCTTTGACAGCGCTTGTGGGTGAATTGCGGGCAGCTGGCAAAGATATTATCGGCCTTGGCGCCGGAGAACCTGATTTTCCGACGCCCGAAAACATTCGCGAAGCCGCCAAAGCCGCGATCGATCGGGGGGAAACCCGCTACACGGCTGTCGACGGCATCCCTGAACTGAAAGACGCCGTCATCGCGAAATTCGCCCGCGAGAACGACCTGACGTACGACCGGTCAGAAGTCACCGTCGGAACTGGCGGGAAACAGGTGCTCTATAACGCGCTTATGGCGACGCTCAATCCAGGCGACCAAGTGATTATCCCCGCCCCCT
>CAZMRS010000169.1:0-5925 GCA_964568435.1 uncultured Boseongicola sp.
AAAGTTCATCTGGCTCGACGGACTGTATCGAGCGGTTGGTGAGGCCAAGGGGCGCGATCCAAGCGCCCCAGCCTATTGCGATGCATGCTTCTCGGGCGAATATCCGGTTGCGCCGAGCGACCAGATTGAAAAAGGGTTCGCTCTTAAAGCCGCGGAGTAATCGCTTATGACCGTTGATTTGCCGCGTCGCTTGGTTGCCGAGGCGCTGGGCACAGGTTTGCTGGTCGCAACGGTTGTCGGCTCTGGCATCATGGCGCAGCGGCTTACCGATGACGTGGCTTTGCAGCTTCTTGGAAATACGATTCCGACGGGTGCCATTCTGGTGGTTTTGATTGCGTGTTTGGGCCCACTGTCTGGCGCGCACTTCAATCCAGCGGTCTCGCTTGGGTTTGCTTTGAAGGGGGCCCTCCCTTCCAGAGAGCTTGGCCCATATATAGCGGCGCAGATTATTGGCGGCATTTTAGGCACTTGGGCGGCGCATTTGATGTTCGCGACGGATGTTTTTCAGATCTCGCAGACAGTGCGCACCGGTGGAGCACAGTGGTTTTCTGAAGCGGTTGCAGCGTTTGGCTTGATGGCGATTATTCTGGCAGGTCTGAAGGCAAGAGCCGAAGCCGTGCCGTGGTTGGTTGGGCTCTATATCACGGCCGCGTATTGGTTCACCGCATCGACTTCTTTCGCGAACCCCGCAGTGGCCATTGCGCGCTCGTTAACGGACACGTTCTCGGGCATTCGTCCGATAGACCTGCCCGGTTTCATTATCGCGGAATGCGCCGCGGCAGTTCTGGCGGTTTGGGTGATCGGGTGGCTCTGGCGCGACTCTTCCTCCTCTTGACCCGCGCGGCGTCCGAGGCCATGAGGCGCGCATGACAAAACTTGCACTCATCACAGGCGCGTCGCGTGGTCTTGGTTCTGCCCTTGCAGAGGCCCTTGCACCGACGCACCACATCATCGCGGTTGCCAAAACAGTTGGCGCCCTGGAAGAACTCGACGATCGTATTCAGGCTGCGGGTGGTTCAGCCACCCTCGCGCCAATGGACATCACAAATTCGGACGCTATGGCGCAGCTCTGCCGTTCGATTTACGACCGTTGGGGGCACTTAGACCTGTGGGCACACACGGCTGTACATGCGGCGCCGATGTCGCCGTCCAATCATGTGGATGCCAAGGACCTAAAAAAGTCCATCGATGTGAACGTGGTCGCGACGTCCACTTTGATCACCATGGTGTCGCCTTTGCTCGAGGCTGCAGATGCTGGCCACGCTGTCTTTTTCGACGACCCCCGTGCGGGTGAAAAGTTCTTCAGCGCATACGGGGCGTCCAAGGCCGCACAAATTGCTTTGGCCAAAAGCTGGCAGGCCGAAACGCAGAAGATCGGCCCCAAAGTGACGATTACGATCCCTTTGCCAATGCCAACGGCGACACGTGCGCGGTTTTTCCCTGGCGAAGACCGAGAGGCACTGACGCCGATCAATGAAGCGGCACAAGCCGTTTTGAAGACACTATAGGCCGATTTCCCGGTCTATTCGTTGATTTGTTGGCACGAATGTCGCGGGCACGCTTGCCCGCCCGACCTGACTGACCTAAAGCTAATAAAAACAGGGCAACGGGGCATTTTGACGTGCGCATTTTGATCACCAACGATGACGGCATAAACGCGCCGGGTCTTCGTGTGATGGAGGAGATCGCACACGAGATCGCAGGCCCGGAAGGTGAGGTCTGGACGGTCGCGCCGGCGTTTGAACAATCAGGTGTTGGCCATTGCATCAGCTACACGCATCCCACCATGCTTATTCAGCTTGCAGAACGCCGGTTCGCAGCTGAAGGCTCTCCTGCGGATTGCGTTCTTGCCGGTCTCCATCAAGTGTTGAAGGACGCCCGCCCCGACTTGGTTCTGTCCGGCGTTAACAGGGGCAATAATTCCGCCGAGAATGTTCTTTATTCCGGTACGATCGGTGCAGCGATGGAAGCCGCCCTGCAGGGGTTGCCGGCCATTGCCCTTTCGCAATACTACGGGCCCGAAAACAACGCGCTCGACAACCCTTTTGAGGCAGCCGCTCAACACGGAGTGGACACCGTGCGCAGACTATTGCGCCATGGCATCTGGGACGATCGCGACTACCGCATCTTTTACAATGTGAATTTCCCGCCTGTTGCAGCAGCCAACGTCAAAGGCTTGAAGGTCGCGGCACAAGGTTATCGTCGGGATACGTCGTTTTCGACCGAGCCACATGTGTCGCCTTCTGGGCGGATGTTTCTCTGGGTCAAAGGTGGTCCGCAACATATTCCAACTGCGCCCGGGTCAGACGTGGCGGTCAATCTGGAAGGCTACGTTTCGGTCACGCCGCTCCACGCCGACCTTACCGTGCATGACGCGCTAGAGTCCCTTAAGGACAAACTGGAATGACCGGGGATATTGCCGAGCGGCAGATGCAATTCCTATTCGCACTTCGGCAGCGCGGAGTGATGGACAAAGCGACCCTGAATGCAATGGAACGCGTGGACCGCGGGGCGTTCGTGAAAGGTGTGTTCGCTGAACGTGCCTATGAAGACATGCCGCTCCCCATCGCATGTGGCCAAACGATCAGCCAGCCGTCGGTCGTCGGTCTAATGACCCAAGCCTTGAACGTTCAGCCCCGCGATAAGGTTTTGGAAGTCGGCACAGGCTCCGGCTATCAGGCCGCAGTGCTGTCCCAATTAGCGCGTCGCGTTTACACTGTGGACCGCCATAAGCGTCTCGTGCGTGAGGCTCAGGAGGCGTTTGACCGCCTTGGCCTCACCAACATCACGGCCTTTCCGGCAGATGGTAGCCGTGGCTTACCCGATCAGGCACCATTTGACCGTATTCTCGTGACCGCCGCGGCAGAAGACCCCCCAGGACCCTTGTTGGCACAGCTTAAAACTGGCGGTATTATGATTGTACCCGTCGGGCAGTCCGACGCTGTGCAGCATTTGATTAAGGTGACACGCACGGAAACTGGTTTTGACTATGACGAATTGCGCCCGGTTCGATTTGTTCCATTGGTCGAGGGACTGGGTCAGGAATAGAGAAGAAGATGTGATATAACGGCGCAAAATGCCCCGTAAAAAAGAGGGCTGGCGTCAGAGTATGAGGATAGAGCAATGACAATCAGACGGCTTCCCACACGGCTTTTTGGCCTTGGTGCTGCGGCGATCGCGCTGAGCGCCTGCGATGCGATTGGGTCGTTTGACCCGGATCTTCGCGGTAGCGCGGGTCAATTCGATACATCGGATGCAGCACGCAACGCTGTGCTAAGCGCTCCGGTTCCAGACGCGCGCGGCGTCATTACCTACCCCGACTATCAAGTTGCGGTGGCCCGGCGCGGCGACACCGTTGGGACGATAGCGGCTCGGCTTGGGCTCTCTCCGGATGCTTTGGCCAGCTTCAACGCGATCCCCCAAAACGTGGCGCTTCGGGAAGGTGAAATTATCGCCCTGCCAGCGGCTCCGGGCGCACCTGGCTCGGGCACCTTGGATGGGTCTGGAACCTTTGATGTGGCATCGATTGCAGGTAATGCAATTGATCGCGCTGAAGGTGCGCCTGCTGGCACGTCAGGCATGGAACAGCCCACGCGTCACCTCGTCCAACCGGGTGAAACCGCGTTTTCCATCGCCCGCCTCTATGACGTGCCGGTCGCGTCTTTGGCCGAATGGAATGGGTTGGGGGCTGACCTTGCCTTGCGAGAAGGTCAGTACCTTCTGATCCCGATCAAGGCACCACAGGCTGACGTTGAGGTCGCCACGATTGCGCCCGTCGAAGCTCCTGGCACCGGATCGGTTGCACCGACACCGCCGTCCGCAGCAACGCCTCTCCCCGCTGAGAACACGGCAACCGCTGAAACTCCGGCGTCACGTCCCGCTCCGACGGATATCTCCGAACAGCAGACAGCCTCTTCGGACACCTCACGGCTCAGAATGCCGGTGCAGGGTCGCATTGTGCGCCCGTACGAGAAAGGTTCGAATGAGGGTATCGGCATTGCAGCAAGTGCGGGAACCGCAGTGGCTGCCGCGGATGACGGCACAGTCGCCGCAATCACGCGTGACACAGATCAGGTCCCTATTCTGGTTCTCCGCCACGAGGGAAGCCTGCTGACGGTTTACGCAGGTGTCGACAACATAACGGTCGAAAAAGGCGATCGCGTTGTGCGCGGACAGAAAGTCGCCGAAGTGCGCGACGCCTCCCCCAGCTTCCTTCATTTTGAAGTACGCGAAGGCTTCGACAGCGTCGACCCGCTGCCCTACCTGAACTGACAAAAAAGCGCTCTCACCCTTTAGAAAATACCTTGGGGGGAGCGCGGAACGCGCGGGGGGCAAAGCCCCCTCACCGCGACGCCGAAGGCGGCGCAATATCTACAGTGAGACACCTTTGCGGCCAGCCAGGTCCACGAAGAACTGCCAGGCCACTCGGCCCGACCGCGATCCGCGTGTGGCTTGCCATTCGATGGCTTCGGCCCAAAGCTCGTCGTCGGACACCTGAACCCCATAGGCGTCGCAATAGCCCCGGATCATGGCAAGGTATTCGTCCTGTGTGCATGGATGGAAGCCAAGCCAAAGCCCGAACCTGTCGGAAAGAGACACCTTCTCCTCAACTGCTTCCGACGGGTTGATCGCAGACTGGCGCTCGTTCTCGATCATGTCACGCGGCATGAGGTGGCGACGGTTTGAGGTTGCGTAGAACACCACGTTGTCCGGGCGCCCCTCGATGCCGCCATCCAGAACTGCTTTCAACGACTTGTAATGCTGATCGTCGTGCGAAAACGACAAGTCATCACAGAACAACAGGAATCGCTCAGCGCGGCCACGCAGAAGGTTCAAAAGGCGGCCGACTGTGGGCAAATCCTCGCGCTGAATTTCAACGATTTTGAGCGCAAGACCCTCGGCCAAAACCGCCGCGTGTACGGCCTTCACAAGGCTGGATTTTCCCATACCGCGCGCGCCCCACAGAAGCGCGTTGTTGGCAGGTAAGCCGCGGGCGAATTGGCGCGTGTTCTCGAGCAGCGTGTTCCGCGACCGGTCAATGCCAACAAGCAATTCGATATCAACGCGATTGACCGATGTTACAGGATCGAGCCGATCAGGCGACACGTGCCAGACAAAAGCGTCCGCACTGTCAAAATCCGGCGCGTCCAGCGGCGCCGGTGACATACGTTCAAGCGCCGCTGCAATCCGCTCCATTGGATCGCTCACTTTGCGTCTTCCTCATCCGCGTCGCCCCAAAGTTCCTCGTCTTCGTCAAGGACACCTTCTTCGCGCAGCTTTTGAACGCGCTTCCTTTCAACACGTTTCACCAGTTGGATGGACAGCTCGTAAAGGCCGTAGACAACAACAAACAGGATGACCTGCGTGATGACATCCGGAGGCGTGACAAGCGCGGCAAGGACCAGGATCGCCACCACGGCATACTTGCGCACATCAGCAAGACCTCGAGACGATACAAGCCCTGCCTTGCCAAGCAGCGTAAGCAGAACTGGAAGCTGAAAGCAGAGCCCGAAGGCAACGATAAACTTAATGGTCAGCGATAGGTACTCTTGCACCGACCCAAGGAACTCAATAGCGGACGTTTCAAACTCTCCGTCCGCATTCAGGCTGGACGTCTGCTGAAAACCGAGGAAGAAGTCGAACGCCAAAGGCGTGACGATGTAATACGCAAACGACGCCCCAAGCAGGAACATGAACGGCGAAGCGATCATGAACGGTAAGAACGCGTTCTTCTCGTTGCGGTAAAGGCCAGGCGCTACAAACCTCCAAAGCTGGTAGCTGATAAATGGGAACGACAGGACCAATCCGCCCAAAAGCGAGATCGAGATGGCGACGAAAAAGCCTTCCTGAAGTTTGATCAGGATGAGGCCGCAGCCCTCCTGTCCGTTCTCGGCCAAAGCTTGGCAAAGCGGGGCAGTCAGAAAG
>CAZMRS010000170.1:0-143 GCA_964568435.1 uncultured Boseongicola sp.
CACTGCAACCAGGACGATGGCGACGACGAAGAGTGCAATGGCGGTGATCCGATGTTCTCGCCGACGCAGCGGATCTGGGGTTATGAGACTCCGGACGGCGCGTTCGCGCAGTTCTGCCGGGTGCAGGCGCGCCAATGTATGCC
>CAZMRS010000170.1:153-5902 GCA_964568435.1 uncultured Boseongicola sp.
TTGATGGAACGACCCAAGCACCTCTCTTGGGAAGAAAGCGCCTGTTACACTCTTACCCTGGCGACCGCTTATCGTATGTTGTTCGGCCACGAGCCGCATGATCTGAAGCCCGGTCAGAACGTTTTGGTCTGGGGTGCATCTGGTGGCCTAGGCTCGTATGCGATCCAGCTTATCAACACTGCGGGCGCCAACGCCATCGGCGTTATCTCGGATGAAGACAAACGAGACTTCGTGATGGGACTTGGCGCGAAAGGCGTACTGAACCGCCGCGACTTCAATTGCTGGGGTCAATTGCCGACCGTTGGCACACCGGAATACGCGGAATGGTTCAAAGAAGCGCGCAAGTTCGGCAAAGCCATCTGGGACATCACCGGAAAAGGCAACAACGTCGATATGGTGTTCGAACACCCTGGCGAGTCGACATTCCCCATCTCAACTTTCGTAGTGAAGAAAGGTGGAATGGTTGTGATTTGTGCCGGCACCACCGGGTTCAACTGCACATTCGATGTCCGCTACATGTGGATGCACCAAAAGCGCCTTCAGGGCAGCCACTTTGCACATCTGAAACAGGCGAGCGCAGCGAACAAGCTAATGGTGGAACGTCGTCTCGATCCTTGCATGTCAGAAGTCTTCACTTGGGCTGATTTGCCCGAGGCGCATATGAAAATGATGCGAAACGAACATAAGCCTGGAAACATGGCTGTTCTGGTGCAGTCTCCGCGCACCGGGTTGCGCACATTTGAGGACACGTTAGAAGCGAGCGTTTCGATTTAAGAAACAATCCGTTTCCAGAGAGTCGGAAGGCAGGAGATTACGCCTTTGGACGTTTGGAGAGCCGCTCAATTTGAGCGGCTTTCTTTGTTTACAGGCGCTTGAAAGCAGTGCCCTCACCATTTCTGGGGAGTTGAAAGCTGCGAATTTCGCGAAAAAAACGCACATGCTATGGTTGTGTTAATGCTTCGTTAACCTTTGAAAAAGAGAGTCTGACATGGCGAACGATTGGATACTGGACGTCTTGGCTGATTTGAACGCATTTGCTCACGATAACCAAATGCCGCAATTGGCTCGACAGCTCGCACTCACGGCAGCTGCTGCGAAACAAGACATGGGAATGGACCACTCGAACGCGTTAAGCGCCGCGGGACAGGGCTTTGAACATGTTGGAATCTTACATCGAGCAACTGCAGAATGTGGCGACGCTCGATGAACTGAATGACCAGGTGGTCGCTCTTCGTGACCTGCTCGATGTCGAGCACGTCGTTTACCACTCGGTGAACTCAACCGGCGAGCAGTACGCCGCGCTGACGTACTCACCTGAATGGGTTCAGCAATATCTGGATCAGGATTATGCACGCGTCGATCCGGTCGTCCTTGCGTGTTATCGCCGGTTTCATCCGATAGACTGGAAGCGCCTTGATTGGTCCGGCAAAAACGCACGGAACTTTATGGGGGAGGCCATTGATAGCGGCATTGGCAACCAAGGGTTCTCCGTCCCCATTCGTGGTCCATCGGGACAGTTCGCGCTTTTCACAGTTTCACACAACACGTCCGATGATCGCTGGAAACTCTACACGGAAGAACACACGCGAGATCTGTTATTGATGTCTCACTTCGTGAACCAGAAAGCGTTGGAAATTGAACGCGGGACGGATCACGTGCAAATGGTCAGCCTCAGCCCAAGGGAAACCGATGCCCTGACCATGCTGGCGATGGGCTACAACCGTGCGCAGGCGGCTGACAGCCTGTCGATCTCCGAGCATACACTTCGTGTCTACATCGAAAGTGCACGGTTCAAGCTGGCGGCCATGAACACGACACACGCCGTTGCGCGCGCCCTTAGTCAGGGCTTGTTAATCATTTGAAAACTGGTCCGCGCGGGTAGATCGGCAATCGTTAACGGAGCCTCTCTAGCTCTCCCTCCATCACTATATTGGAGGGACCAATGCTTCGCTACATCTACGCCGACGACCTGCACCGTTTTCCCAAACTCGCACAATCCATGTTCGTTGACCGTGCCAAACAGTTCCATGACCGTCTCGGGTGGGAGGTCACTCTTAGATCCGATGGCACAGAGCGCGACGATTACGATGACATGAATCCCCTCTACGTTATCTGGGAGGATGCAACCGGGCGGCACAGTGGCTCCATGCGTTTTCTACCGACAACGGGGGATACGATGGTCAACGACCACTTCGTGCACCTGTCGGATGGCGTCGAAATTCGCAGCCCGTTCATCTGGGAATGCACACGGTTTTGCCTTGCGCCCGATGCACCAGCCAAAGTGTCTGCGGCGCTCATGCTCGGCGGGATGGAACTTGGTCTGGGTAACCACCTGTCCCACTCGGTCGGTGTCTTCGACGCCCGAATGGTTCGCATCTACGCACGCCTCGGCTGGGGGCCGACGATCCTTGGCACGTCAGGGGCAGGTCGTGACGCGATCAGCGTTGGCCTTTGGGCGTTTGAGCCTGAAATTCGCCCGCGTCTTCTGGCACGCGCCGGGATTTCCGACGAAGTATCGCGGCACTGGTACGACCGGAGCTTTGGCGAAATTCAATCCATGGAACGCCACGCACTTTCTGCCTGATACCACTGGTGCCTAGGGGGGCAGGGGGCTAGGGTCC
Source organism: uncultured Boseongicola sp. (assembly GCA_964568435.1). GTDB lineage: Bacteria > Pseudomonadota > Alphaproteobacteria > Rhodobacterales > Rhodobacteraceae > Boseongicola. Next base: position 2,775 of record CAZMRS010000170.1, read on the forward strand.
GCCCATGTCAGTGCCCCTCGCTCAGTTCTCGGAAGATCAGGCAGATGCCTTCGATCAAGTGGCAGAGCTCTTGCGTTCTGCAGGCGTGGATATCGACGAGAGCATGACAACACGGCGCTCTGAGTCCGGTGACAGTGCGATTGCCATCATCGGCAAGGCGGGCTCCGGAAAAACGATGCTTCTGGCGCGTCTGGCTGAGGCATTGGGGGAGTCTGGCGTCGATACGATCTCTGGCGACTACGAAGGTCGGCGGCGCAAGGACAGGCGCACTGTCGCAATACTCGCCCCGACAAACAAAGCGGCGAGCGTGCTTCGGACACGTGGCGTGGCGGCAACTACGATCCACCGCATCCTGTACACGCCGCTCTATGACCCAGAATACGAGAAAATCGCAGAATGGTTGGTCGGCAACGCGGATCGGCCTGAAGTTGAAGGTCTGACGGACGACGCTTTGGACCGTGCGATGGCGTTCTACAAGCAGGTTAAGTCCGTCCCAGGCGCGCTGGCGACGGCGGGTCTAAAAGGATCGGACTTTATCCTTGGCTGGAAACGGCGCGAGGACCCGCTTGATATCGGGTTTGTCGATGAAGCCTCAATGCTGGACAAGAGGCAGTTTGATGACCTGAAAGAGATCTTCCCGACGCTTGTTTTGTTCGGTGATCCGGCTCAGCTTGCGCCGGTGAACCAATCTGGCTCAATGGTTTTTGACGATCTACCGGAACCGCGCAAACTCACTCTGAGTCGCATTCACCGTCAGGATCTCGACAATCCTATTCTCGATCTTGCCCACGCTCTTGGGGATGAGGCGCTTGGATTTGAAGCCTTTGAGCGCATGATCGAGGACGCGGCCCGTTCAGACGACCGAGTGGTCGTGGCGGAACGCGTTAACGCCGACATGATGGCGCGCTCTCCTGTGCTGGTTTGGCGAAACGCCACGCGTATTCGCCTCATCAACGCATTTCGTGCGGCTTTCGAGGCTCCAGCCGAAGGGTTGCTACCGGGAGAACCGCTGGTTTGCGACGGTATCGAGCTGCCCTTGAAGCACCGCAAGAAGCGTCTTGATCTTGAAGCGCGCGGTCTGATCAAAGGCGCACAGGTGATTTATCTCGGGCCGGGCAAACGAGCGGGCTTTTCGCGCCTACATGTTATCGGCGCACCCGAACCTCAGGTGTCTGCTGCCTCCATTGTCAAAATCGAGCTGCCCGACGAAGAAGAACCTTCGATCCCGTTCGCCGCCAATATGGGGGCGGCGTTCCTGCACGGCGCTGCGGTGACCATCCACAAGGCGCAAGGCTCGCAATGGCCGGACGTGCAGGTTTTCGCCCCTGACATCTACGCTGCAAGCCGCGCAGGCCGCGTCGAAGCGGGCATTCCCTTGTGGAAACGGCTGGCCTATGTTGCGATCACTCGGGCGGAGCACCGGCTCCATTGGGTGACGCGCTATCGGCTCGCCCGCCCCAATCAACCGCTGACCACAACCGACCTTAATCAGCCGGCAGCACCATTTGAACTCACTGCGGAGGACCCCTCATGACCAAGTCCATTCTCATCACCGGCGCGTCCTCCGGGATCGGTAAGGCGACGGCCATCGAATTTCTGAACGCGGGTTGGACAGTTGGTCTACTGGCGCGGCGCGGCGACATACTGGAAGATATGGCCAACTCTTACGATGGAGCCGTTCCTCTTCCAGCTGATATTACAAAAGAAGTTGAGGTCGAAGCAGCATTCGACAGCTTTGTCGAACACACGGGGCGTCTTGATGCACTGTTCAACAACGCAGGCATCTCCGGACCGCAAGCAACCATCGACGAAGTCTCGCTCGCAGATTTCCAGCAAGTCGTCACGGTGAATTTGACGGGTATGTTCCTTGCGGCACGCGCTGCATTTCGACACATGCGCTCCCAGGACCTGCAAGGTGGTCGGATCATCAACAACGGGTCAATTTCGGCCCACGTGCCGCGCCCTTTGATGGTGTGCTACACCGCGACCAAGCACGCGATCACGGGTATGACGCGTCAGATCAGCCTCGACGGTCGCGACATGAACATTGCCTGTGGTCAGATCGACATTGGCAATGCGGGCACCGACATGGTGACCAAGATGAATGAAATCCTGGTTGAACGTGGCGATCCGCCGAACCCTGTCATGGACGTGAATGATGCCGCGCGCGCGGTCCTGCATATGGCGAACCTGCCCTTGGAAACCAATGTCCAGTTCATGACGATCATGGCAACGCAGATGCCCTATATCGGGCGCGGCTGACACGACTTAGAAGCGGATCCAGCGGAAGAAGGCGGACGCAGACCATCCGGCGAAAATCGCGATCGCCAAAGACATGAGCCCATAGATCAGCGGCTGTTGGCGGGAAAGATTGAACAGGAACTGTTCCAGCCCGACCTTGCGCACGTCGATTGTTGTCTCGTGGACGTCTAGAACTTCGCCGTCTCGTGTCAGGAAAAAGCGGGCTTTGTAGTCGCCTTCGGTCAAGTTGGCAGGCAACTGAATGGCACTCGTGAATAGTGTCTGCTCTTCAATTTTGACTGATCCGAACGAAGTCACATAGGCGTCTTGTGACTCTTTGATGCGAATAAGCGCCTCGATGAACGCCTCGCTGTCCTCGCGTTCCAGCCCAACGGCACGGATCGCGCGATCTATCGACACGTGATAACGTAGGTCTTCGACGTCAGATAAGACGTCTCCAATCGGGCCAGAAGTAGCAACCGCATAGAATGCCGGCGCCATATCAACCTCGACTGACGCGTTGTTGACCCAAATACCAAAGCGCTTGTCCTTGCGCCGGATCGTGATGGGGGCGCTTGGTCCTTCGACCGTCACGATCACTTCGACGGGCATATCCTCTTGCAATGGCGTCGTCCGTTTCACCGCGCCGAATATCAGGATTTCGGAGCCGTCGAAATTTGTCGTGATCTGAACTGAGTCGCGGCTGAGGCCAGCAACCACCTCTTCCGCGTGAACGGGAAGAGCGAGAAAGCAAAGCGCGATGACGAGACGAAACATCAGTGACCTCCCGCCGCGCCAAGGGAGTACAACTCGGACGGCATCACCAAGAGGTCGAAGGCCAGCTTTGCGCAGACCAGCACCACCATTCCAGCCACCAAAACCCGGCG
>CAZMRS010000171.1:0-5895 GCA_964568435.1 uncultured Boseongicola sp.
AGCAGAAAGGCGCAATCTCGGGCGCTATGGCTTTGGCATCAAGGGCTTCGTCCTCTCCATGATCGAGACTGCACTCGACGTGACCGACACACAGGTGCCGGGTCATGTGATCTCGGAGATCATTGCTGCCGGACAAGACATGCTCGCCCATCCGATCGAGCTCCTCCCCGGTGTGGAAGAGACAATCACAACATTAGCGCCCGACTATCAGATACTGTTGATCACCAAAGGTGACCTCCTCGATCAGGAGCGGAAAGTTGCGCAGTCCGGATTGGGCGACATGTTCGACGGCGTGGAGATCGTGTCCGACAAATCAACCGCTGCATATGTCGACATTTTCCGGCGTTATCAATCACCGCCCGACGCCACTTTAATGGCGGGGAACTCCATGAAATCCGATATATTACCGGCCATCGATGCTGGCGCATGGGGCGTATACATTCCTCACGGTCTGTCTTGGGAAATCGAAGCCGCAGAGCCACCAAACGACAAGAGCCGCTATGCCGAGGCCACGGATTTCTCTGAACTGCCCAAGATCATCAACGCGATACAGCACAACATATAGTGTGTCGGCGATGGTGAACCGCCTCATGTTGAGTCGCTCAAGTTAACCAAAAAACAATCCAAAATTCATTATTTTCGGAACGCCAGACACGTGTTAGAGTTTTGAAAATTCAGGGATCTGGCGCGAAAAAGACCGGACCCAGAGGCAGTAAAAGGGCACTATCGTGACGTATCCGCTTTCCGTCGGAGCCGTACTTCGAGCACTACTATGCGCATGCCTTTTCGTCACGATGCCCAATGTGGCCTCGGCGGCACCCTATGCGGCTATGGTGATCGACGCGCGCTCGGGCAAGGTTCTTCATTCCCGCAATGCCGACACCCGGCTGCACCCGGCCTCTCTCACCAAAATGATGACTCTTTATGTGGTCTTCGATGCCATTAAAAAGGGTGAGATCAGTCTCGATACCAAGGTCAAAATTTCACGCAAAGCCGCGGCCGAACCACCCTCTAAACTCGGACTGAAGGCGGGAAGCTCCATTCAGCTTCGCTACCTCATCCGCGCCGCAGCGGTCAAAAGCGCAAACGATGCCGCCACTGCATTGGGCGAAGCCATCTCAGGTAGCGAGGCCGCGTTTGCACGCCGCATGAACCGTATGGCCAAAGCAATGGGGATGAGCAAAACCACATTCAAGAATGCTCACGGCCTTACCGAAGGCGGACATCTTTCCACGGCCCGCGATATGACGACGCTGGGTCGTCATCTGTTCTACGACTTCCCGGAATATTACAATCTGTTCTCCCGCAAATCGACGAGCGCCGGCATCAAAGCAGTCAGTAATACGAATCGCCGTCTTCTCGATGGCTATCGCGGCGCTGACGGCATCAAGACGGGCTACACCCGTGCGGCTGGCTACAACCTCGTCGCCTCTGCCGAACGCGGACAAGAACGCATAATCGCAACAGTTTTTGGCGGCCGTTCAACAGCGTGGCGCAATACACGGGTCGCGGAGCTTTTGAACATGGGCTTTGAACGCGCACCATCCCGCGTGGCGATCCGCAAACCGAAAAGGCCGGTGATGATCGCTGACGGCACTGCCGGCAACAACGGACGCATCGTCCGCACTTCTGGCCTTGTCACGCGCATTCCGCGCCCCCAGCTAAGGCCCGTTCCCGAGCCGTCGGATGCCGTCTTGGTTGCTCTCCAGGACGGTATCGAAAACGCGCTGGAAGAAATCATTGTCGCGGACGCTTCCACCGTTACGCCACCCAAAGAACCCGCCGGGGCCGCTCCGGAAAAAGTTCTGACTGCAAGCCTGTCGAGTTCGCTTGTCTCGGCGCCCCGACCACGGGCGCGAGCGTTAAGCGCAATCGCATCAACCGCCGCCATCGCCCCCACGCCTCGGGCGGATGAGAAAGTCATTGTCACGCGCATGTCGACGTCGGGCGGTCGCAACTGGGCCATCAATATAGGCCGCTTCACCACCCGCTACGAAGCCGAAAAAATGCTGCTTCAGACAGCCTTGGTCGAACTGAGTACACTCGACGAAGCGCTGCGAAAAGTCGTGCGAAGCCCGCAAGGTTTCGAAGCCAATTTTGTTGGGCTTTCAGCCGAAACAGCAGAACTCGCCTGCCGGCGTCTTCTTGCGCAAAACGTAAATTGCTTGCCGATGGGCCCTGGCTGACCGGTCAGGCCCGACCCGCATGCGCCGAAAGCATCAATGGATCAATCCCCAGCACTCCAAGTGCCGCAGTCCACTTGTCGTCTATCGCCTCGTCAAAGACAATGTCCCGCTCGGCCTCGCAGGTCAGCCAACCATTCTGCAAAATTTCAGATTCAAGCTGCCCTGGTCCCCAACCAGCATAACCCAGTGTGAGAATTGCGTCTTTGGGACCTCCGCCATTCGCCATATCCTCCAGAATATCCAACGTTGCCGTCATGGCAAAGTCATTGGATACTTTCAGCGTAGAGGCTGGCGAATCGTATTCTGCCGAGTGAAGAACAAACCCTCGCCCGTTCTCAACCGGCCCACCGAAATGTACACGAATATCCCGCATTGGTTCGTCGATATCGAGGTTGAGCTGCTTTAGTAACTTACCAAAGCTCAGTTCAGGCGTCGGCTTGTTCACAATCAACCCAAGCGCACCTTCGGGGGTGTGAGCACACATATAGATCACGCTTTTGTTGAACCTGGGATCTCCCATGCCCGGCATGGCGATCAACATCTTGCCTTCAAGATCTATGGGTTCACTGACAGGGGCGTCCGACATGCTTCAAGCATGGTCGAGGTTCCCGAACGCATCAAGGGCGGCGATGTCACACTCACGCAAAATTACCTGAATGTGATTTCCATATCTGGCAGCAGACCCGTAGTTGAAAAAGCCATGACAACCAAATCCGCCCTTTTTGCCGCCTTTGCTGCGTGTATCGCGCCAGCCGCCTCCGCCCAAGACATGCCCAATGTCTTTGCAGAGATTGAAGTTATGCCCGGATGGCGTGGGGCTGACAGCACGCATTTTGCGGCTTTCAATATCACCCTTGCTGAAGGCTGGAAAACGTATTGGCGCACGCCAGGCGATGCTGGCATTCCGCCCATCTTTGATTGGTCTTCATCTGAAAATATTCAGGGTGTGGACGTATCCTTCCCCGTACCAACCGTCTTTGATACAAACGGAATGCGGTCGGTCGGATACTATGACGGTGTAATCCTGCCGGTAGCTCTGAACGCACAAGACGCAGACGCAGACATTCGCCTTTCCGGTCGCATGACGATTGGCGTTTGCCTCGATATATGCGTTCCGGTCGAGCTTGAATTCGACGCTATGCTAGCAAGCGAAGCGTCAACCCCGACACAGGCTGTATTACGCGCAATGGAAGACCGACCAATGACAGCGGAAGAAGCTGGCGTTGGCGCGATTGACTGCGAGATTGTGCCCATCAAGGACGGTCTTCGTCTTACGGCCCTTATGGAAGTCCCGAAGATGAGCGACGAAGACATCGCCGTCTTCGAACTGCCTCGCCCGGAAGTCTGGGTGTCCGAGACCTCGATGACCCGTAGCGGCAATACACTTGTGGCAAGTGCTGACTTCGTACCGCCTGATTCACAGCCGTTTTTTCTCGCCCGCGACGATATTCGGATCACAATTCTTGGCGGCGGTCAGGCTATCGACATTTCCGGCTGCGGCTAAGCGCGCCGCGCGAACCCAAGGCGCATCGCAGCCAATAGCCAGGCCACGAACGTCACCACAGCAGCGCCACCGACAAACGCCGCAAACGCTAGCAATACCGACTCGCTACCACCTAGCGCCGAAGGCAGAGCACCCGTCACAATCGCAGTGCCCAACGTGGCTGCGAACCACGCGGCAACACTGGCCCAAACAGCACCCATAGCCAACCGCATCCCCGGTGCGCGGCCGCCTGCGGCCCGGCGCGACGCCCGAACAGTCCGCCCAATATCGTGCCCAATGGCCAGCAAAGCAGGCACCACCAACAAAACAAGAGCGAGCCCAAAGCCAAGGCCATAGACCAAAGTGATCACCGTCGGTTTCAGAAATTGCGCTTGCCGCGATGTTTCAAACAACAGAGGAGCCAACCCAAGCACGGTGGTCAGCGTTGTCAGCATCACTGGCCGCAACCGGTCAGAAGCTCCGTCGATGATCGCTGGGAAAAGTCCCCTTTCTTCTGCGTACTCATCCACTGTGGTCACCAAAACGATTGAATCGTTGATGATGATCCCCACCATACCGATCAGCCCCACAACCGAGAACATCGACAACGGCACATCCCAGACATAGTGACCCCAGATCGTACCCACCAAACCAAATGGAATGATCGCCATGACGACCATCGGCCTCGACCAACTGCTAAAAACCCAAGCAAGCGTCAGGTAGATGCCTGCAAGGCACAGAATCAAACCGGTCAGCGCGTCAGACAAGAAATTGCGCTCATCTTCTGCAAGGCCCGACATATGTGTCGAAATTCCAAAGTCCTCCTGCAAGGTGGGCAGGATCACTTCACGTATCTGAGTAGAGACTTCCTCGGCACGTGCGGGATCATCTTCTGACAAATCACCGGTCACAGAAACGACGCGAATGCCATTCTCGCGCCGCACGGTGGAAAACCCACTTCTGCTCTCGACAGTCACGATATCCGCCAGAGGGACGTAGACACCTTCTCCCGGCGTTGCATTTCCCGTTCGAACCAAAAGCCGATCCAAGAAGTCCGCCGTAAGCTCACCACTGGGAAGCTCAACACGGATCGTGGCAGAGCGTGGCCCGTCCGGGAAGCTCGCGGCCTCGATACCGTTCAGGCGCGCACGCAGAATCTGGCCGAGATCGTCGATTGTCAGCCCCAACGCCTGCCCTTGCGGCGTCAATTCGAGGATCAGTTCTTCCTTATCAAACGTCAGGTTATCTTCCAACGCCGAAACTTCACCAAACTGCGCAAGCCGCGTCTTTAACGCTTCCGACGCGTCCTTCAGTTGCTCGGACGACGCGCCAGACAGTTCGATGTCGATCGCATCTCCCCCAGGGCCGCCCCGCCAACCGCGGAAACTGATCGTCTCAAGCATTGGATGCTGAGGCATCGCGTCCTGCAACTCGGCCACAAAGGCAAAACTCGAATAGGGCCGCAGGTCTGCATCGATCAACTCAATGGCAATTGATCCAAGCTGATATGTCTCTTTGGTTTCTTGTCCGGAAAGTCCGCGACCGCTGGTGCCGCCAATCTCGGCCAAAGAGTATTGGATCGGGTTTGTGCCGTGCTCTGCTTCAAACTGCGCCCCCACATCGTCCACGGTTCGCTGAAGCTGCCGCATGACTTCGAATGTGTCATCTCTCGTTGCTCCCGGGACCATAGCGAAGTTGCCAGTCACAGACCCCTGCTCAGGGGCATTGAAGAACCGCCACTGCACATCCCCACGAATGAACAGAACGGCTTGGCTGGCAAGAACAACAAAGACGCCTGCAATCACCGGATACCGCGCCCAAATCACCAAGCGCATAAGGGGGCGGAACCCGTGTTCACGCACAATGCGGAACCCTTTGTTCACCTGACGCGATGGCCAATCATACCAATGCTCCTTCGCAGAGTGCGCAATGGCGTGACGCATGTGGTTCGGCAGGATCAGGAAGCATTCGATCAGCGACGCGATCAGAACCACGATCACCGTGAACGGAATGTCCGCAATCAAATCCCCAAACCGTCCGCCGATGGCGATCAGCCCAAAGAACGCGATGATCGTTGTAATGGTCGCCGAGAACACCGGCTTGAACATGCGATTGGCAGCACGCTCCGCTGCAGTCGTCGGGTCCTCGCCTAAACGCGTCGCGCGAAAGTCGGCATGCTCACCAACGACAATCGCATCATCAACAACGATGCCAAGCGTGATGATC
>CAZMRS010000172.1:0-5833 GCA_964568435.1 uncultured Boseongicola sp.
CAACGGATCAAACCGAGAGTTTTCTCGGCTGTTCTTGTAGCGATGCAAAAGCGCGACACCCAAGAAAACGCGCTCTGGATGCGTCATGCCTCCAAGGTTTGCGCGCGTTGCTTCGTCAAAACACACTTCGTGCCGGTAATCCGGATGTGCTCGCCAGCTGACATCATGGAGAAGACAAGCTGCTTTGACCAAACGTCGGGGAGCCGACTTGCGGCCAGAAAAAAGCGGCAAAACAAAATCATAAAGTCGACGCCCAAATCCGGGAATTCGCGCATCCTTGGACTCCGCGAAACGGCAAGCTTCGATCAACGGGTCCCGATCGCGAAGCCGTTGTGGCATCTGTTCGTACAGCATCCCTTCACGGATGCCATAGCTTGAAACGGCGATGTCGTAAGGTTTGAACTGACGGATCAACTCTTTGAGCACTTGCGAGGCCAGCGGCACCAGTGCCATCCGGCTTTCACTAAGCCCACAGCGAAGCCGAAGCTCTTCTATGTCCGATGCCTGAATATACTTGACCGTCTCCAGCACAGACTTTCGTGACATCCGATACTCATGCAGCACCGCCAACGGATAGTTCCTGCGATCCATGTCGATCCGAGCAAGCGCACGCCACGATCCACCGACAAGAAATAGCCGGTCTTTCTGCGAACCCATAGTTTCAGCCAATGCAGCAACTTCGGCTTGAATGTGCTTCTTGAGCCCTTTTTTGCCCCCGGGAACAGTTTTCAACCGCTGCGGGCCCAACTTTGTACTGAAGCGTTTCCCGACACGCCCGTCTCGCAACTCCGCCAATTCCATAGACGAACCGCCTATGTCACATACCAGCCCGTAAGCACCCGGCCACCCGAGCAAAACGCCCTGTGCCGAAAGTCGCGCTTCTTCTTCACCGTCAATGACCCAAAGGCGGAGGCCAGTCTCGCGCTGTAGTTCCTCCCTGAACGCGGGACCGTCCTCCGCCTCGCGCACCGCAGCTGTCGCGACAGCCGTGAGCGGTGCGATTCCCATTCCTTCGGCCAGCAGTTGAAACCGCTTGATCGCTGAGAGCGCGCGCATGCGCCCCTCCGGATTGAGCTTCCCTGTCTGTGCCAGCCCCGCGCCAAGACCCGCCATCACTTTTTCATTGAAAAAGTAGGCAGGACTGCGTGCTGCACCGTCGAAAACCACCATACGAACCGAGTTTGATCCGACATCAAGAACGCCCACACGGCTCAAGGCCCGGGCGCTCGGGTCCTCGAACAACGGGCGTTCAAATGGTCCCCAATCTTCGGTCGCTGCGTCTCCGCCAGCGTCCATATGCATCCCCCCGACGCGGTTCACGGGTAGACCATGCACCGCCCGAACAAAGGCGTCAACGCGCGAAACGCCTCACAAATCGACTTCAACAGAAACCGGGAAATGGTCTGAGGCAATCAGTAATGCTTGAACGAGTTCAGGCACATCGCCAACACCCGCGTCCCGATATGGATGCCAAATGCGCCAGTCCGATGATCGCTCTCTAAGGCCCGGCGAAACCATCACATAGTCCAGAAGTGTCTCCATCCAGCGCTTCTGATCTGATCGCCAGAACCGCGCGGTTGTCGGATTTTCCAAGACAGCAGAAACTGGATGTGGATCGTACATTTGAATGTCGTCACCATCACCCAACACGATCTCAACACCCGACCTGCCAAAGAGCTTCTCGTACTCATCAAGCCCCGGACCATCGTTGAAATCACCGAGCACGATCAGGTTATCGCCACGATCCAGATGGTCATCAACGCGCTCGCGTAGCCATATACATTGCGCCAGCTGTTTCCGGCGGTTTTCAATGGCAATGCGCATCGCCTCTTTGTGCGAGCGTGCGCCGTGAGGTGCCTTGGACTTGGCATGCACACCGATCATCCGAAGCCGCCCCCCGCTCACCGTACGGAGAGCGAGTTCCAAAGGCGGCTTAGACCAGCGCACCTTTTCCGGGGACGCATCGGTGTTCAGGTCAATTCGATAGGTTTCGTCGAACCGCGGGCTTCCAAGTGGATCATGCTCCGCCTCCAGGACGTCAGGATCAAACAGCAGCGCGATCTCTTGCTGCGTGTCATTCACAAACCCCATGACCGCCCGTCTGGCGCGCAATCCCATCGTTTCAGCAAAGGTCTCAAGTGCCGCAACGCCATCTCGTTTACGATGCGCATCTGGGGCTTCGATGATCATAACCGCGTCGGCGTCCAAGGCGTTGAATACTATCCCTAGCGCCTCGATTTGCTGGTAGCGTTTCACGTCGTGGCGACCAGACCAGCTGTTGTCATTCAGCAAACGGCCGGAGTCATCAAAAAGGTTCGTAAACCACTCGACATTGTACGTCGCGATGCGCACTTAGGCCGCACCCTCGTTAATGGATTCCCAAGCCCGGTTGATCGCGATCAGGCGCTTCTCAGTCATACGAAGCGCTTCTTCAGGCACACCGCGAGCAACCATGCGGTCTGGATGAGTTTCGCGCACCAATGTGCGCCAAGCCGCGCGTATCTCATCTTTCGGCGTTCCAGGCTCAACGCCGAGTACAGCCCAAGGGTCCGGTTCCGCATCAGGCACAAACCGTGTTCGGATGGCGCGAAACTGACGCTCGCTCAGTCCAAAAATCTCAGATACGCGGTGGAGATACTGATCTTCATTCGGATGATAGTCCCCATCCGCCATGGCAATGTGGAACAATCCCTCAACCAGGTCGCACAACGTCCCATCAGCCTTTTCGAACATCCGGGAAATACGCTGAGCGTAGTCTTCAAATCCTGCCACATCTTGGCGTGCGAGGTTGAACAGACGCGCGGCGTTATCTTCCTCTTGCGGCGGGATGTGAAACACCTCGCGAAAGGCCGTCACCTCGTCACGCGTCACCTGACCGTCGGCTTTCGCCATCTTTGCACCAAGCGCGATGACCGCAATCGTGAAGGCGATCGAACGCTCCGGGGGCGACCGCAGCCGATCAAAAACGGCGGCAAGACTCTCTCCCGAGCGCAGCGCCTCAAGCGCATCTGATATGCGTGTCCAAATTGACATGGGGGGCCAGTCTAATCGGTTCTGCGACCGCCGTCACCTGCAGGCGACAGCCATTTCCGCATTAGAACCAGATCAATCCAACGCCCAAACTTGAATCCGACGTCCGGCAGCAATGCGACCTTCTCAAAGCCCAGAGCTTCGTGGAACGCAACAGCGTCCGGATTCTCGCCGCTGATGCCCGCCCAAAGTGAACCAATGTCGGACGACTTCGCATGCGCCTCGAGCCTCTGCATCAATTGGCGGCCAATCCCTCGACCACGTGCATCGGGTCCCAAAGCAATGGCGTGTTCCATCGTGCGGTCGTATCCCAACCCACGACGAAATTGACTGTAGGACACATACCCGAGGATCTCGCCATTCTCATCCGCAACGAACATGACCGGTGCGGCCTCTATCATGTCCCTTGCGTCGTCCAACGTCAGTTCTTCTGATTTGAAAGATATTGTCGTTTCGCGGATGAGAGGGTTAACAATCGCCGCAATACCTGCTGCATCGTTCGGGCCCGCGGATCGAATGATCACGCGAGGATCCTGTTGCCTTCGGGCGTGACAATGGTTGCAATCAACCGCTTCTCTGGTCCCTCACGGACCGACACAGATTGAAGCCGAGCAAGAGCGGGAAATGTGTCCATTAAGTCCAATGCTGCTGGATGGAAGACATCAAGTCGCTGCAACCTGAAGCCATGATCGGGCAAACGTCGGGTCGGGCGCGGGCTATCGCCCCAGTTAATCAGGGCCGGACAGGCATCGTCATAAGGCAAACGCCCAAACTCCGGGACAGCCATCTCCCAGCTCATGTCGCCTCGAGAAAGCGACATAGGGCGCCCTGAACCGGGAGGCGCGCCCTCAAGCGCTTGCTCAAGATCATCGGTCCGGCACACCCAATTCATCATGCGAGGTGCGCCATCGTAGTTGTCGAGATTGAACCAACGGCGATGAGACGGTTTGGGCGCATCTGGATTGATTGCGATGACCTCAAGGTACACATCGGGGCCAAGAGACAGCAATTTGTTATGCGTTCCCATTTGAACATGTTCACCGCCGGCCGACATCTCAGCGCCAAGGACTGCTTCAACATAAGCACAGCCCTCCTCTAGGGTGCGGGCCAGGACAGCTAAGTGGTCAAGCGCGAACGAGTACCTCATTCGTATTGATGGCGCTAACCGTCACCAGTGTTCAAGGGGAAAGATCGCAAAAGATTGTTGACCTTCGGTCAGACGAACCAAACCGCAAAGACCCAGACAAGAGCGAAGATCGTTGCGCAGAAGGTCGCTGAAAAACCCGCCATCCGAAGTGGGGGTGAAATGCGATACCCCGTCCAATAAGCAAGTCTCGACAGCGGAAACGACACGGCCAAGGCAGCAATCAAACCAGGACCATCATCGGCCGCCAAAAACCCTATCGCTGGCCAAAGGCAGAGGGCCAGTACAGTTTGCTCGATCGTGTTTTGCAGAACTTTCGCATCAACATCGGCTTTGCTACCCGGATGTCCGGCGCTTCCGTCATGCAGCTCTTGAGTCATGTATCTGCGCACTGCCATCAGCAGAATCATCAGGGCCAGAAACAAGCCCGGGCCAAGAAACCCGACCAAAAGAACAGGCGTCAGCGAAAAGATCGGCAGGTTAATCTGGGTCGCCCCAACCCACACCACTCCGAGTGCCCAAATCGCACCGAGTGCGCCAGCCACGGTTAGGACGCCGCGTGGTGTCACGCGGCGCGCGCGCTTTTGATTAGCTTGAGGATGTCAGATGCGGCCGACGGAATATTAGTCCCTGGCCCGAAGATCGCTTTGACGCCAGCTTTCGTGAGAAACTCGTAGTCCTGCTGAGGGATCACGCCACCGCAAATGACAATGATGTCTCCCGCGTCTCGCTCGTCGAGCGCCTTAATCAGTTTCGGAGCCAGGGTCTTATGACCCGCTGCCTGACTGGAAATCCCGATCACGTGAACGTCGTTGTCAATCGCGTCCTGCGCGGCCTCTTCTGGAGTCTGAAACAGCGGCCCGACGTCAACATCAAAGCCGATATCCGCAAACGCAGTTGCGATCACTTTGGCGCCCCTGTCGTGACCATCTTGGCCCATTTTCACAACCAGCATGCGTGGACGGCGGCCCTCACCTTCAGCAAAATCTTCAACCTCCTGCTGTATGGCGGCGAAGCCTTCGTCACCTTCGTAAGCTGCACCGTAAACACCTGCGAGCGTTTTCACTTCGGCGCGGTGACGGCCAAATACTTTTTCCATTGCCATACTGATTTCTCCTACCGTCGCCCGCGCACGCGCTGCTTCAACCGCCGCCGCAAGGAGGTTCCCACCTTCGGATGCGCAGGCTTCCAACGCCGCAAGTGCCTGCTCACATGCAGCACTGTCGCGCGAAGCCCGTATGGTCTCCAGACGCGCAATCTGGCTCGCGCGGACCTTGTCATTGTCGATATCGAGAATGTCGATCGGGTCTTCTTTGTCCTTGCGGTACTTGTTAACCCCGACGATCACTTCTTCACCGCGGTCGATCATTGCCTGGCGCTTTGCGGCGCTTTCCTCGATCCGCAGCTTGGGCATTCCGCTGGCGACTGCCTTGGTCATGCCGCCCAGCGCGTCCACTTCTTCAATGAGTTCCCAGGCTTTTTCCGCAAGCTCCGCAGTCAGGCTCTCCACGTAGTAAGAGCCAGCCAATGGGTCGACGACATTCGTGACACCGGTCTCTTCCTGAAGGATGAGCTGCGTATTCCGCGCGATTCTTGCCGAGAAATCTGTCGGCAGAGCAATGGCTTCATCAAGCGCATTTGTATGGAGCGACTGCGTGC
>CAZMRS010000173.1:0-5825 GCA_964568435.1 uncultured Boseongicola sp.
TCAAGGTTGATGCGATGACCATCGACCACACGGGGAATGAAAGACAGCTGTACACCAAATGGGCGGAACTCAACGGTAACGCCACCATCGCCGTCACTGACCGGGATTGGAATTTCACCACCAGCAAGGAAGTTTGCTTCCTGTCCGGATAGAGCGGTGAGGTTCGGCTCAGCCAAGGTGCGAACGAGGTTCTTGGTTTCCAACGCTTCGAGTAGAACTCCGAAACCAACGCTACCGATGTCGAAGCCAACACCAAACTGGCCAATCGACGTGTCATCGAGGTTCAGAATGGTCGAAGATGGATCACCCAGGTTGGTGCCTGGAACCAGAGCACCCGAGCCAGAGGCCGCGGAAAGCACTGCATCCGACCCCGCTTGGATGATGTTCAATCCAGCGGACAGGTCTTTGACGATGCGACGCTGAACTTCAGCGAAGCGCACCTTCAGCATCACCTGCTGTGTGCCGCCGACAACCATCAGGTTCGAGACGCGATCTGGTGCGTACCGGTTCGCGAGGTCGAGCGCACGATCGAGACGTTCAATAGACGAAACAACGCCGGAAAGGACGATGCCATCGTTTGCTGTGCGAACTTCGATCGCTTCGCCCGGAAGAATTTGGCGAAGACGCTCTTTGAACTCTGCAACGTCAGGAGTGACTTGCACTTCCACGTTGGTGATTAGACGACCATCAGGACCAAGGAGCGTCAGGGTCGTGCGGCCAGGGGCCTTACCCAGAACGTAGATGGTCCGATCCGACAGCGTGGAAATGTCCGCGATGCCTGGATTGGCGATTGAAAGCTCTGCAAACGGGTTTTCAGCTTCAACCACAACTGCTCGGTTCACTGGAACCTGAAGTGCGGAGGAAACTTCCCCTTGCATCACTGTTAAGGACTGGGCCCCACCCTGGGACACTGCCGCTGTAGTCACGGCGAAACTCAACATCGCCGCTTTTAAAAACCTAGTGCATGTCATGTGACCTGCCTTTCCGATCACGCCTCTGTTTCCGGGTCTCATAGCCCGTATAGCGGGCACGATGCGGCAAGCGTTAATTTATTGCAACAATCAGGGCGTTAAATGGAAAACCTTATGTGGATAACCCGCAACACAACATCCAACCATTGCGCAAAAATAAAAACGCGCCACTTCATATGGTGGCGCGTTTTTATTGTTCTGACAAGCTTTGATGCGTTGAAGCGTTAGTTTGTGCAGGGGATTGGCACTTCGATAATCTGTTCGCCGCTTCGACGACGCACCGTACATATCTTCTCCTTGGGCGCTTCCACGACCACTTCTTCTTCGATCCCAAGCAGGTCCTTCTGGTCGATTTCAACCGTCTCAGAGACAAGTGAATCGTCCGCTCCGACAAGGGAGAGTGAAAGTCGCCCCGTAGCCTGAGCTTGAGCCAGGCTTGCAACCTGACGCGGATTCACCTCAACGGTGACCGTACGCGCTACAACTGGCCCGTTGCGGTCCTCGTCCGCTGATTGGTTAATCGCGATGATTTCAACGCTGGTATCGATTAGCTTGGTGATACCCTGGCCGGTCCAATAGACATCTACTCTGTCTCCTGGTCTCAGGAAGCCGGAAACGCCTGAGGTGACGTCGGTACTAATCGTAAAGGCGCGCATGCCGGGGCTCAAGCGGGACGAAACACCGGCGTCTTGTCCAGGGCCTGTAACTTTGACAGCCAGGATTGGTTCTGACGCTTCAACAGCTCGCAAAATGGCGCGCGTTACTTCGCGACCTTCCGGGAACAATTCCTCAGGTGTTGTGAACGCGCCTTCCGGCAGGGATTCCTCCGGCCACAGGACCAGATCGACATCGTCGGCCGTCAGACGTTGTCCGTAGCGCAACTGTTTGTTGGCGACGAAAACTGAAACGGTTGGAATAATTGCTTCTTTGGCGCGCTCTGCTTCGGCGAGCTGCGCCTGTTGTTGCCCGATGAAATCGCGCGCCATGTAGACAGCGCCACCGGCGAGTCCAATTCCGATCAGAAGTACAAATCCGAATAGTAAACGCATACCTAGTCCTCTTTCTTTAGGCGAGGTCGAAGTCTACGGCCCTGCCACCCAAATTCTTCTGGTGTCCATTCTGGCGTTCGATTGTGGCGAAACCTTGGATAGAAATGGGAGATGCTGTGCAATGTTGATAAAAATACGTTGTGGTGGCTTACCACTGTCTAATCTGTGTGCTTCCAACATAAGCGCCAAGTCCGGTAGATGTGTCCATCGCGCCTTCGCCAATTGAGAAAATAACGATAGTGCCAAGCCCAACAATCGCGGCGGTCAGCACGACCCAGTCGACTGTCACGGCGCCCGCATCATCGTAAATAAAATGTTTGAGTATCTGTTTCACTGGTGAACCTCCGAATACTCGTTGCGCCCTTGGTGAGACCGTGACGCTGAATTGAGGCATAACTTCGACAATGCTCAGTCAAGAATGCGTACATTGATTAAAAGCGTGAGGTACTAGAAAGGCCGCGCATTGCGGCGCGGCCTTTCAATGATGTACATCGTTTGAGGATTACCAGGTCAGAACGCTGGTACCGGCCAGTTCGCCCGAAACCGTGTTGGCGAGAGTGGTCGTACCACCACCAACCGATGTCAGAACTGCAATGCCGAGGCCAACGATGGCTGCGGTAAGAACAACCCAGTCAACTGTGACTGCGCCGGATTCGTCTTTAAGAAAAGTGTTGAACAGTTTCATTGTCTGTCTCCTAGGATTCTAATTAACTGATTACCAGGTCAGGACGCTGGTACCGGCAAGCTCACCAGAAACGGTGTTTGCCAGAGTGGTCGTGCCGCCGCCGACAGACGTCAGAACAGCGATACCAAGGCCAACGATGGCCGCGGTGAGAACAACCCAGTCAACCGTTACGGCACCGGATTCGTCTTTAAGAAAAGTGTTGAACAGTTTCATGTGTCCCTCCATTCGAGTACGCTCAGTTTCAATCAAACCTTGACGACTGAGCGGACCGGCCTCTCACGTTCGATCCAATGCCGTCTTGGCATGGATGCATATGGCCGGGGAATTGGGGCGAGAGTTTGACCCCTGTCGTACAATTTTCGTTCGTATAGGTGCGAATGTTGGTTTCCACATAACATACTGAAATTTATAGATTCATTTGTTTTTGGCGTTTCCAACGGGTAAATTAATCATGCTGGTGGTGCATCACTTTTCATGAGTTGTGAACAATCTGCCTAAAAGCACTGGTGCCCTTTGCGTTCTTTTGAGACATGATTGTGAAGGACGCAGAAAAACAGGTGCTGGAATTGGTTTCCTTGCAGGTAATGGTTAGCGCTTCTTTAATTGCAGTGGCTTTTGCACTCCCTGCATCGGCGCAAGCGACCCAAGCCGGCGGGGATTTCACGTTCAAACGCATTGGCCCGCCAAGCGGAGACTCCGGCTCACGCATCACTGTGCAGATTGATCCCGACGCCGAAGTTTTCCGGATTACGCCCGGCAGCGAGCCGAGACGTCCCGGTGATCCACGCCCTTCCGCGGCAACACAGCTTCCGGCACGCGTAATACCTGAAGGCGTCCCCGACTTCTCGTGGTATTGGGATGTCGTGTCGCCGAATGTAGGTGCCGAGTCTGCCCAGCGCTTTCAGGACGCACTTGTCGCTGTGCAGCGCGGAGCCACGAAAGTTGGAACGCCGCGGCTTCAGACGCTCACTGGTATCACCGAGCGGCACGGTATCGATATTTTGACCTCCACCATTGGAACCGAAGTGTCGCCTGCGCTTGTCCTTGCGGTGATTGCGATTGAAAGCGCGGGACGTGTTGATGCCGTAAGTCGCGCAGGTGCCGAGGGGTTGATGCAGTTAATGCCCGCAACCGCGGCGCGTTTTGGGGTCTCTGACAGTAAAGAAGCACGAGAAAATATTCGTGGAGGCGTCGCCTACTTGGATTGGTTGCTTCGTCGCTTCGATCAGGATGCTGTTTTGGCCCTGGCTGCCTACAACGCAGGTGAGCGGGCCGTCGACAAGCACGGTGGTGTGCCGCCATTTGCAGAAACCCGGGCCTACGTGCCCAAAGTGATTGCGGCGTGGAATGTCGCGCGCAAGCTCTGCATGACGCCGCCTGAACTGGTCACAGATGGCTGTGTCTTTGCCAGACCGAATGTCGTGTCGTCTAACTAAGCTGGCTGTCGCTAGATCTGCATCTTCTTAAAGATACGTTCCGGGATGAGGCGAATAACAGTCATCACCGGCCACCATATAAGTGGTGTATATAGTGTATTGGTGCCCCGCTTTGCGCCACGCAGGATGTCTTTCGCAACCTTTTCGGGCTGAGCAAGGAAGGGGAGCTTGTCCATTCCCCAGGTCATTGCAGTGTCTACGGTACCCGGTTTGACGGTCATGACATGCACGCCTTTGCGACCCATGCGATTGCGAAGACCAGAAAGATAGGTGTGGAACCCAGCTTTGGCGGCTCCGTAGACGTAGTTGCCAATTCGGCCTCTGTCGCCTGCGACGGAGCCGACGCCCACGACCGTACCGGCCCCACGTTCTTCCATCATCGGCGCGATACATGTGAGGAATTCGGCTGGACCACAGAAACTGTCGGTAACGGTGCCGTGGATCAAAGCGGGATCCGCATCAATTTCGTCTTGTGTGGGCATGGAGCCAACAAATACGGCCACATTGATCGTGCCTTTAATGTCTGTGGCGCGCGCAAGGATCGGAGCGAATGTCTTGGAATCCCGTGCATCAAAGCGAACGACGTCTGAAAGTGGTGCTCCGCGGGCGGCACAATCGGCTGCGGTCGCGTTCATGTCATCCATATCACGGCCTGCGAGCATGACACCGTGGCCTTCGGTTGCCACAAGCCGGGCAAAAGAGCGCGCAATTGTCGATGTGGCGCCAAGTATGATCCAGGTTTCCGCCATCAGTCAGCCCTCAACTCAAGTCGGCGCACGAGGTCCGTTATATAGTGTCCGTCGGGGTCTGCCGAGTTAACAGCTTTTTTCCATGCCGCGTATTCAGGGTACATCGCCCGGATGTTTTCCGGTCCGGCGAGGGCATCTTTAGCAAGATATATGCGCCCACCAGCTTCAACGGTCGCCGCTTCCAGTTCTTTGATTAGGCGCTCGGCCAGACCTCGGTTCGGGAAATCCACGGCGAGTGTGTAGCCTTCCATGGGGAACGACATGTATCCGGCACGATCCGGCCCCATGCGTTTGAGAACCGCCAATGGCGAGGCAAGACCAGAGCCTGCAATACGTTCAAGCATTGCCTTTAGCGCATCGGCGTCCGCTATGGGCACAACGCATTGGAACTGGTGGAATCCTTCTTTTCCATAAAGGCGATTCCAGTCGTGGATTTTGTCGAGCGGAAAGAAGAAGTCGTCGATGGGTTTGACGACGGTGCGCCCTTTGTCCGGCACCCGGCGCCAGTATGCAGCATTGAATGTGCGAACGACGCTTGGTGAAAGTGCGAAGCCAGGCGCGTCCATTGGAATGCGCTTGCCGCGTTTTGCAGGCGGTACCAGACCCGCGCCGGTTTCGGCTTCTTCAAGGATACCTCGACCAAGGTTTTCGCCGCGTGCAGTCGCGTCGATCCAGCCGACGGTATAGGTCGCCTCGGATGCGTCGAGATACTTCAGAAACTCTTCCCATCCATCGATGCGCCGTTCCGTGACAATCATCACGTCTCCTTTGGCGCGCAGCATCTGAAGACGGGCAGATACGATTGGGCCTGTTTGCCCCAAACCACCAATGGTGGCCTTGAAAAGCGCTGCATTTTTCTTTGATGACAGGATCTTAGGCCCTTTCGAGGTCATCAACGTCAAATCTAGAACGTGGCAACCAAGTGTGCCCGCCCC
>CAZMRS010000174.1:0-5815 GCA_964568435.1 uncultured Boseongicola sp.
GTCACTCCAATGCGCCTAAAGCGTCGCGTTGATGAAGTGACGGATGGAGATCAGCAAGACAAAGTGCTGGCAAATGCCCCAGATGCGCGCGAGGGCTTTTTCGCCGTGCCGAAAGTGGTGGAGTAACGATGTCTGATTTGAACGCAATGACGATAGCTGACGCTCGGGAAAAACTCCGTTCGGGCGAGGTGACATCTGTCGAACTCACCGAAGCCTGTCTGAAGGCCGCGGACGAGGCGAAAGTTCTGAATGCAGTTGTGCATCCGACACCCGACTTGGCGCTTGAGCAGGCAAAAGCCGCGGACGCACGTCTGGCGGAAGGTGACGCGCCGTCGATGTGTGGTATCCCACTGGGGATCAAGGATTTGTTCTGCACCAAAGGTGTTGCGAGTCAGGCCGCGAGCGGCATCCTCGAAGGCTTCAAGCCGGAATATGAGTCGACGGTAACGCAGCAGTTGTTTGATGCGGGCGCCGTGATGATTGGCAAGCTCAACATGGATGAGTTCGCCATGGGGTCTTCGAATGAGACCAGCGTCTATGGCAATGTGATTAACCCTTGGCGGCGCGGCAATGATGACACGGCACTTACGCCCGGAGGTTCGTCCGGTGGGTCTGCGTCGGCTGTTGCCGCCGACTTGTGTCTCGCGGCAACGGGTACAGATACGGGCGGTTCTATCCGCCAGCCGGCCGCCTTTGTCGGCATCACCGGGTTGAAGCCTACATACGGTCGCGTTTCGCGTTGGGGCATTGTCGCGTTCGCGTCCTCTTTGGATCAGGCGGGACCCATGGCGAAGTCGGTGCGTGACTGCGCCATCATGCTCGAAGCAATGGCCGGGCATGATCCGAAGGACTCGACGAGTGCCGAACTGGCCGTGCCTGATTTCGAGGCAATGGTCACCGGCGATGTCCGTGGGCAAACCATAGGTATCCCGAAAGAATACCGTATGGACGGAATGCCTGCCGAGATCGAGGCGCTCTGGAACGATGGCCGCACTATGCTTGAGGATGCTGGCGCAAAGATCGTGGATATATGGCTGCCGCACGCCAAGTACGCACTTCCCGCTTACTACGTTGTTGCGCCGGCAGAGGCGTCGTCAAACCTCGCTCGGTATGACGGCGTGCGCTACGGGCATCGCGCGAAGCTTGCGCGGGGCGACGGCATCACAGAGATGTATGAAAAGACCCGCGCAGAAGGCTTTGGCGACGAAGTGAAGCGCCGGGTTATGATCGGTACTTATGTACTTTCGGCGGGGTTCTATGATGCATACTACAACCGCGCGCGTCGTGTCCGGGCTTTGATCAAGAAGGACTTTGAAGACGTTTTCGCACAGGGCGTGGATGCGATCCTGACCCCAGCAACGCCGTCTTCTGCATTTGCGCTTGGCCAAGAATTCGACGACCCAGTTCAGATGTACCTCAATGACGTGTTCACGGTCACTGTTAACCTGGCTGGATTGCCGGGCATTGCAGTGCCTGCCGGGCTTGACGGGCAAGGGCTTCCCCTTGGTCTTCAGCTGATCGGCAAGCCTTGGGAAGAGGGTGCGCTGATGAATGTGGCACAGGCCATTGAAGACCGTGCCGGATTTGTTTCCAAGCCCTCCAAATGGTGGTAATCTTTGCCTAGAACGTCAAAGACGCAAAGAGCAGATCATGAAAACGAAAATTTTGGCACTGGGGGTCGTAGCAGTTCTTGCGGGCTGCGCGTCCCCTGTACCGGATAGCAATCCGAATTCTGGTGTTGGTTTTAGCAACTACGATGCCTTCGCGACCGAACGCGCGCGACGCGATGCTGAGCTGCAGGCCATGCAGCCAAGGCCGATCCCCGACGGGCAGGCCATAGCATCTGAAACGCTGACAGTTCTGGCCACACCGCGCACGATCGGAGGCACAGCCCCTGTGACAGGGGTGGGTGGTTCCACGGCGACCGGGCAACTTGGCACTGCGCCCGCTCCTGCACCGCAGCCTGTCCAGCAAGAGATTGTTGTTGCGGCAGCGCCAGCAGTTGTCGAAACGGTGCCACTAGAGGCGGAACTTGCCCCGAACAACCCTGACATCTCGGATGAGCAGGACTTTGATGCAGTAGCATCGCGAGAGTCCATTGAGAGCGATGCCGAGCGTATTGAGCGAAATCGTGAGACATATCAGGTTGTTGAGCCAACTGCGGTGCCCGAACGCGGCAGCAACAAACGTCCAAATGTAGTCGCTTTTGCCTTGGCGACATCGCATCCGCTTGGCACGCAAGTCTATCGCCGCACGGGCTCCGCTGACGTGAGCCGGTTCAATCGGGAATGCGCGCGTTATCCGTCGGCAGATAGGGCTCAGGAAGCTTTTCTTGCAAATGGAGGGCCGCAGCGCGATCGTAGGGGGATGGACCCTGATGGCGACGGGTACGCTTGTTTCTGGGATCCTACGCCATTTAGATCGGCCCGCGGAGGATAAACCTCATGGACATCGAAGACCGCCCCTCACCGAACTACAATGCACGGCGGGGCGGTCTGGCGCCGACCCTTGTCGTGTTGCACTACACGGCCATGGACAGCGCTGAGGCGGCTTTAGAGAAGCTCTGCCACGAAGAGGATGAGGTGTCCTCGCATTACCTTGTAAGTCAGGAGGGCGGGATATTTCGCCTTGTCGATGAGGCGCATCGCGCGTGGCACGCTGGCGAAGGGCGCTGGGCGGGGCGGGACGATATCAATTCGCGATCCATCGGGATTGAGTTGGATAACGATGGGCAGAGCCCTTTTGCCGAGCCATTGATGGAAGCTTTGGAAAGCCTTTTGGCGGACATCCTCATGCGGCACTCGCTACCGGCTAAAGCTGTAGTAGGGCATTCGGATTTCGCGCCGGATCGGAAGTCTGATCCAGGGCGATACTTTGACTGGCACCGTCTTGCGAAGAAAGGGCTTTCTGTCTGGCCTGAACCTTCCCTCAGGGGGGATTTTTTGCGCAATGCGGCGTCGTTTGGTTATCCGATCGAATGCGGCGAGGCGCTAGTCTTGCACGCATTTCGCCAACGTTTTCGACCCACGGCAACTGGCCCGATGAACCCTGCGGACCAGGCGATGATGGCAGGACTTGCGCGGCAATTTCCGGCCGATGTGACTGAGCGGTTTGCGCGCAGAATACCGTCGCGGCCCATTGGGCTTGAGGACTGATGCTTGACGGAAGTCGTTTGGCTCCGTAACGAGTGGGCCGCGCGGAAAGCCGGATGGCCGCTTGAGGGATGCTTGTCGTTTTTCGAGAGGAAAGTCCGGACTCCATGAAACAACGGTGCCGGGTAATGCCCGGCCGGGGTAACCCGAGGGAAAGCGCCACAGAGAACAGACGTCCAGGGTCCGCTCTGGTCACGGTGAAACGGTGGGGTAAGAGCCCACCGCGGGTCTGGTAACAGGTCCGGCACGGCAAGCCCCACCGGGAGCAATGCCAAATAGGGGTCTCGCGCGGGGACCGGTTCCTTCGGGAATACCGCTCGCAGGGGTGTTTCAGCCCGAGAGACCCGGGTTGGCAGCTAGATCGCATCGGCAACGGTGCGGCCAGAGGAATGGTCATCGAACCGGGCGCAGGGCCGGGGCACAAAATCCGGCTTATAGGCTTTCCGCGCGTTTTAACGGTTTGTTAAGGTTTCGCCGCGCCTACGCGCGCCGATTCACCGGGGCTCCGCCTCTCACACATTGCAAGCAATGTGTTGTCGGGAGGCGATTGCAGGCAATCGCCGTAAGACCGGACCCCGGGATATTTTCACCAAGAAGAAAGAGTGTTTTGGTTTCCATTCGGATTCGGGTTGACAGGGACGGGCGTATCGCTAGAACGCGGGCTTCAAGGATTTACGGGCTGGCGCCTTTTCTTTTGGTGTGGCCAATCAGGAGATGACCCATGGCGAAACCGACGACCATCAAAATTCGTCTGAATTCGACAGCGGACACGGGCCACTTTTATGTGACCAAGAAGAACGCTCGCACGATGACCGAGAAAATGGTCGTGCGGAAGTATGATCCCGTGGCGCGCAAGCATGTCGAATACAAAGAAGGCAAGATTAAATAATCTTCCTTAACAGATTCGGAACAGGCCGCGCCGTCAGAGCGCGGCCTTTTTCGTTTGGGGAATGGTGATGGCACATTTGGAGCAATCAGAGAGTTTGAGGGTGCGTCCAGCGGGACCCTCGGACATTACTGAAATTGACGCTCTCTTGGCGCGGTCTTATCCGGTTTTGCTGAAGGCGGATTATGCACCGTCGGTCCTTGTAACGACGATCCCTTTGATTTCAAAAGCGCAACCGCGATTGGTGACGTCTGGCACGTACTTTGTTGTGGTTGATTTCAAAGACGCGGTCGTTGGGGCCGGCGGATGGACACCCTCCGGTCCGCCGGGGTTTGCGTCGGGACCAGGTCAGATTGGGCATGTGCGCCATGTTGTAAGCGATCACAGGCGGTTGCACGAGGGTATCGGGCGACGTCTCATGGAGCATGTTTTTTTGACCGCGCGCGCGGCTGGTGTGACGCAGTTGGAGTGTTTTTCGACTTTGACGGCGGTGCCTTTTTACGCCGCTTTGGGATTTTCCGAGCTTGGCCCCATGACAGTTCAGTTAAGAGCAGGTATCGATTTCCCAGCCGTCCATATGCGACGGTTGCTTTGACGGCTGTGATTGACGGAGTGTGGTTTATGAAAAAAACTTTTTGTTTTCTGGGATTTGTCGCCTTGGCGGCCTGCGCGCAGGAGCGCGGTGTGGGGTTTGCGCCATTGGGCAGCGACACGTCGGATCTTCCGCAGAACACACGGACAGAGTTCGAGATGCAGGGGCTGACACCTTTGCCGGTCTACACCTTCGATGCGGCGGATTCAGCGACGCCAGCGGACGCTCTGAATGCAGGTGGCAATCGATTGCGCCAGGCGGAGCAAAACCTTGAAATTGTACAGGAAAGCCGGACGTATTTCATGCGTCAGGTCGAGCTGAACGACAACATTTATGTTGTTTCTGAAGGGGATGCGCCAGTTGCGTCGCTCGTCAGTGTGATCCGTGCGCGTACTGGATGTTTGGTTGATCCGCAGCCTTTGCGTTCGGCAGATGCCGCAGTTTATACCTTGGATTGTTCGTAAACCGACGAAGGTTAATGCGCTGAAATGGCCGGATTGCTGTTGAAATCGGTCCATCGGTGTCATGTCGGTATAACGTCGGTATTACGTCGGTGCGCCCGTTCGCACCGTTAGAATGGCGTTAACCAGGCGGCTTACGGCGTTAATTTTGATTAACGTTTTACGCCAGGCAAGAACGCCGGGCGCTGTTGTCAGCCCCGGCGTACCTTATTTGGCTCAGGTCCGCGCGTCGGCTTCCCAACGGCCTTCGATCAGGTCCTTGACCTTGGCCACGGTTGCTTCTGCCGTGATGCCGAAGTGTTCGTAGAGCTCTGGGGCCGGAGCGGACGCGCCAAATCCATGCATGCCGATGAATCCTGACTTCTCGCGTTTGCCGCGCTCACCGAACAGCCAGCGATCCCAGCCAAAGCGCAGACCGGCTTCAATGGCGACGCGGACCGGGCCTCCGGGAAGGACCTTGCGGCGGTATTTCTCATCCTGCTCTTCGAAGAGCTCCCAGCAGGGCATGGACACAACGCGCGTGCCAATGCCTTCCGCCTGAAGCATGTCTCGCGCCTTCATGGCGATTTCGACCTCGGAGCCGGTTGCGATGAGGATAGCCTGACGTTTACCTTCAGCTTCGGCCAGAACGTAAGCGCCCTGTGCCGTGAGGTTCTTCATCTTGTGCTCTGTCCGCACGGTAGGCAGGCCCTGGCGGGTGAGGGCCAGTGTGCTTGGCGAGAAG
>CAZMRS010000175.1:0-5812 GCA_964568435.1 uncultured Boseongicola sp.
TGGCAACAATGTCAGCCACGCCAACAACAAAACACGCCGTCGGTTCCTTCCGAACCTGACGGAAACATCGCTTATGTCTGAAACACTGGGCCGCACGGTCCGCCTCAAGGTGTCGGCTGCCGCTCTGCGCACTGTCGACCACCGCGGTGGCTTGGATGCGTTTCTTGCAAAAGCAAAAGACGCTGATCTTTCAGACAACGCTCTGAAAGTGAAGAAAGAAATCGCTAAGGCCCAAGCTTCGGCCTGATTTCCCGCGTCGGGACAGTTTAGAACCCCGTCAGAAATGGCGGGGTTTTTTGCGTTCGATCGCCAGCCTACAACCCCAGAATCTCATTGACCCAAGCAGGAACCAATACGCTGGCCGCACCATAGCTGCGAGTTCCAAACGCGCCCGAGACGTCAGACGGTTCAAGATTCAACTCGAGCGTCTCAGCACCTGACATAATCGCTTCGTTCACAAAGCCCGCAGCCGGGTAGACCTGACCACTTGTTCCAATGGCAACAAAGAGATCGCTGGACGCCAAATGCTCCATGATCTCGTCCATGTACTCCGGGTACTCACCAAACCAAACGATATCCGGTCGCGTCGGTGCTTGGCCGCAGTTTGGGCAGGCATCATGCGCACTCATTTCCAATGGTGCAGCCCACTTCGCGTCACATCTCGCGCATTTGGCACGATTGAGTGCCCCATGCATGTGAATGACGTCGAGGCCGGCACGTTCGTGCAGGTCGTCGACGTTTTGCGTGATGACAACCAGCTCGTCACCCAGTTCCGCACTCAGTCGAGCCAGCGCATAATGCGCCTCGTTCGGCGCGGCTTCGGCGGCATTCCTGCGACGCGCGTTGTAAAAGTCGTGCACCTTCACAGGGTTCTTAGCGAAACCTTCCGGGGTGGCGACTTCTGACAGGTCGTACTTGGTCCACAGTCCGTCTTTGTCGCGAAACGTCCCAAGTCCGCTTTCGGCAGAAATACCAGCGCCTGTCAGAACGACGATTTTCATTCACAGTTCCCTCTGCAACATGTCAAACTTATACGCGGCTCCAACGCAATAAAATCGAAGACGTCCATGCAATCCCCACCGAAAGTTCTCTTTGTTTGTCTCGGCAATATTTGCCGTTCGCCCACTGCCGAAGGCGTTCTGCGGTCGCTCGCGCCGACATGGCATATCGACAGTGCGGGGACTGCAGGATGGCATGTAGGGACTCCGCCATACGGTCCGGCCATCGACGCGGCAGCCAAAAGAAATGTCGACCTGTCGGACCTCAGAGCGCGGCAGGCTTCCAGAACAGATTTTTTTGAGTTCGATCTGATCCTCGCGATGGACGAGCAAAACCTTGCAGATCTTGAGGCCATCATGCCTGCAGATGCGACGGCCGAGTTGCGATTGTTCCTTGACTACGCGCCGCAAACAGGTCTGCAGGCTATTCCTGATCCGTATTATACCAGAGATTTTGAGGGCGCGCTGGATCTGATAGAGACCGCCTCTCGCGGTCTAATAGCATCGCTTGAGACTTAACCGCGGCAAAATGTTTCGGCGGCTGTTCCAAAATTCCGGTACCTCTCCCAGAACGCCTCGTGATGGCGACGGCTCGACTGCCTGATTTCTTGGGCGCGTCCGGGGTCGCCAAAGAACGTCGCAGCCAGCCTTTGGTCACGTTGTGTCAACGTTCTGTCAGCGGCGCCCTGAATGCAGTTACACAGCGCTCGATTGCCTCCGGCGCGTTCTGAGCCCATGCAGGCATTCTGGATCGTGTTTGCCTGCGCGGTTCCGCTCACGAAAATGACGAATACACCTAAAACGGCCAACCGCTTCATTGTGCCACCTCGTTTGTCTCTGCTCCGTGCATCGTGTTTGTCCACGATTTCTATACTCGAAGCGTGACACAACTATGGCGTCATTTCGAGACACATTCGAGTTATCAGATCAGCACGGGATAAAGAGACAGCACCAGCAATCCGGCCATAAACCAGTTGAATGCTTTAAGTCGGGCGGGATTTGTCAAAAAGCGGCGCATCTCGCGACCCAGCAAGCACCATGTGCTGACTGCCGGTATGTTCACAGCACCGAAAATCGCGGCAACGACAAAGATCGCGAGCACCGTGTCGTCGTAGGTGTAAATGGTTACGGCGGACAGCGCCATTGACCAGGCCTTAGGGTTAACCCATTGGAAACTTGCTGCCTGTAGAAATGTGAGCGGTTTCCCGGCAGCTTCGCCATCTTTTGGTTGTGCTGCATTCGCTATCTTCCAGGCGAGCCAAAGTAAGTACACGATACTCACGACCGTTAAGACATCTTTAAGAATTGGCCAGGCGTCAAAGGCACTCGACAGACCCACGCCCATCAAGATGGCCATGAAGACAAAGCCAAGACCGACACCAAGCATGTGTGGGATTGTTCTGCGGAAACCAAAATTCGCACCTGACGCCATCAGCATCAGATTGTTCGGACCCGGTGTAATCGAAGTCACGAAGGCAAATGCCAGCAGCGGGAAGAGCGTTTGACTTATCATATCGCAATAATTACGCCTTTTCCGGTCAATGAAATTGTTTTTTGATGCATTTGATCGTATATCTTGCAATATATGGTGAAGATTGACCGAATAAATCAAAATATATTGCGTGAGCTTTCTGCCAACGCAAGAATATCCAATTTGGAATTGGCCGACCGTGTTGGCTTGTCGCCGTCCGCGTGTCTCCGGCGTGTTCAAGAGCTTGAAAAATCCGGGATAATTGCCGGTTACCGCGTTCGCACAGATTCAGCGAAGCTAGGACTGGGTTTCACGGCTTACATCACCGTCGGGCTCAGCAAACACGGCAAGGCCAGCCAGGAAGCTTTCGAGCGCGCGATGGAGCGGGCGGACGAGGTCATCGAGTGCCATAACATCACCGGATCTGTGGAATACCTGCTCAGAGTCGAAGCCGCCGATCTGACGGCGTACAAAGCCTTTCACACCGATGTACTCGGCACCCTTCCGGACGTTAACGCGCTAACCACTTATGTCGTTATGGGATCGCCCAAGGATCAAAGGGCATGACGCATGAGTCTGGAGACACAATACCGCCTGAACGCCATGAAAATGCCCATTTCATTAACAATAAGCCGCGGACGGCACGGGGATGGTGGCGAAACACGTGGGTCGAAATGGACGACTGGCGGAATATGGTGAACAGACGCCTCATAGCAGCGGCGTTTGCGCTTTTGACTCTGGCCGGATGTGCCGGAACTTGGGAAGTCGCCTACGACGACCCACCCGATAGGGATGTGACCAAGACATGGCGTGTCGTTGATGTAGTCGCTGTCGCGCCCCAGACCCTCACAGTCTCAAACGACAACACTTTCCTACCTCAGGCCGATATTGTCTGGCATGGCGATCCGTTTGGCGACCGAAGGGCCCAAGTGGCCGCGATCCTCGACGAAGGGCTGACCAAAGGCGCGCGTGGGCTTCGCGGGACACGTCCCGTCACGATTACCGCCCGGGTCATAACCTTTCACGGCGTCACGCCAGCCGCGGTCGCCCGCGCACCCGCCGCCGTTCACAACATCCGCTTCTCCATGCGTGTGTTTGATGCAAGAACGGGCGAACCTTTGACCGAAAGCGAAGTTATCTCGGCAGATCTCGAGGCAAACGTAGGCATCGCCGCCGTCGCTGCAGCAATCAACCGGCAAACTCAGCGTCAGCGCGTTGTCGATCACTTGGCCGCCGTCACGCGCGGATGGTTCGGTTTTGGACCGGATCAAAGGCGCGAATTTTACAGCATTGGTCGCTGATCCCTTGTCTGAGAGATTTAAGACTACATCTTTCACGAATAACTGATTGGGTCCGAGGTCTCTTTTGCGCACACAGCTCTCCCGCCTTCTGTCACACAGATATTTTGAGCCGACCATCATGGCTTTGATCGTGGTGAACGCCGTCGTGCTGGCCTTAGAGACCAGCCAGGGCGTCATGGCCGTGGCCGGGCCTCTCGTTCTCTTTGCAGACCAAGTCATTCTCGGCATTTTTGTTCTAGAGATACTTGCCAGATTGATCGTGGATTTCCGCGGTTTCTGGCGCGACCCATGGCGGATTTTTGACTTCCTGATCGTCGCTGTCGCTTTGATCCCGACGACCGGCGCGCTTTCCGCGCTGCGGGCGTTCAGAATTCTCCGCGTGCTGCGTCTTGTTTCGACAGTGCCGCAAATGCGCCGTGTGGTGACAGGGCTTCTGACGGCGCTGCCCGGAATGGGTTCCATCGTGGCGTTGCTTGGCCTGATTTTCTTTGTGTTCAGCGTTATCTCAACAAAGCTACTCGGTGTTGCATTTCCCGAGTGGTTCGGTTCGATCGGCGCTTCGGCCTACACTCTGTTTCAGGTGATGACGCTCGAAAGCTGGTCGATGGGTATCGTGCGCCCGGTCATGGAGGTCTATCCGCTCGCTTGGATGCTCTTTGTGCCATTTATTATCCTCACGGCCTTCGCGGTCCTGAACTTGTTTATTGGTGTCATCGTTGATGCGATGCAGTCGGAACATGCCGACACTGCACATGACGAGCGCGAAGCTATGAAGGTGGAGACAGCCGCAATCCTATCCGAAGTTCGTGCGCTCAGGGCAGAGGTTGCCGCCCTGAAAGCGGACCGCTAGGGTCCGCGCACGATGAAGCTCTTTGTAGGTCTTGGAAATCCTGGCGGAAAATACGCCAACAACCGTCACAACATCGGGTTTATGGCGGTGGACCGGATTCAATCGGATCACGGATTTTCGCCTTGGCGGTCAAAGTTTCAGGGACAGGTCAGCGAAGGAAAGCTTGGTTCAACGAAGGTCATCCTGCTCAAGCCCGAAACTTTTATGAACCTCTCTGGGCAATCGGTCGGGGAGGCCATGCGCTTCTACAAGCTAACTCCCGCCGACATCACCGTTTTCCATGACGAGATCGATTTGGCTCCCTCTAAGCTGAGGGTCAAGCAAGGCGGCGGTCATGCCGGGCACAATGGGTTGCGATCCATGCACCAACATGTCTCGCCTGAGTATCAACGGATACGCATGGGTGTCGGTCATCCGGGGCACAAGGATGCGGTTCCTGGGTACGTTTTGCGTGATTTTCCGAAGGCCGACCACGAGTGGTTGGATGACGTGCTGCGCGGCATTTCAGACGGTGCGTCGTCGCTCGCCGAAGGGGATACAGGGCGGTTTCTAAATGCTGTTGCGCTTCGCGTAAACCCGCCGCGGTCCTCAACGACGTCTGGCAAGAAGATTCCGGAACCGTTGGTTACCAAGGCAAAACACCCGGAGCCGGTTGACGATCGCTCACCACTTCAGAAGCTCGTCGACAAGTTCAGATGAAATACGACATTCCGCGGAGCTTTCGATCGCAGGCAGTGGCGTGTTCGAAGCTTGGGTCTCCGTTCATGGTTCGTCTTATGAACCTGTTCGCCGATCGTCTCTCGCGCGGATCCGGGGTCGCCGACAAAGTGCTTGATTGGGAAGGCGATCCACGACCACAGGCTGACAACGTTTCACTGCGGCTTGCGGGTGCACTTCATGCGCTCGCGATCGATGGTCTTGCATTGCAAGCTGCGTATCCACCGAACGAGGTGAGCGATGACGTCCTTTGGGAAGCCATCGAGGATGCGCTGGTCACCTATGAGGCACGCATCCTGGCGTGGCTTAATAATGCACCGCAGACCAACGAAGTCCGTCGGTCCGCAGTGATACTCCCGGCTTTGGCAATCGCTTTTGAGCGGTTTGGTTGTGCTTTTGACCTCATGGAGGTTGGCTGCAGCGGGGGCCTGAACCTGTTTGCAGACAAGTTTCGGTTCGAGCTGCCGAATGTAAT
>CAZMRS010000176.1:0-5799 GCA_964568435.1 uncultured Boseongicola sp.
CGGCGTTCTCAGAACAGGTCAATGTCATCAGCGAAGTGACAACAGCTGTGGCTCAAATCGACGGCAACACGCAGCAACAGGCCGCCGCCTTCGAAGAGGTTACCGCCGCGAGCAACGTGCTGGCCAGCGAGGCGGACAGACTGAAATCCTCAACCTCTCGTTTCAGAATTCAGGATTCTGTTGGCCAGGTGCGCCCCGCGCCACAAAGCCCAAGTCCGACACAGATCATCGAGCCATTAGCGAAGGCTGTAGGAGCAGAGGACTTTGACGATGATTGGAGCGAGTTCTAAGGGGCAAGGCACGCAAGCCCGACAGTGGATTCAGCCGTGTTCTTTCAGAAGGCGCGCCTTCTGGCGGTTCCAGTCTCGTTTGGCTTGGGTCTCTCGCTTGTCCGGCGCCTTCTTACCCTTTGCGATGCCAATCTTCACCTTCGCCATGCCCCGGTGGTTGAAGTACATCACCAGTGGAACAAGCGTCATGCCCTTGCGCTGCGTTGCGTTCCACATGTCCGAAAGCTGTTTCTTTGACACCAGAAGCTTACGACGCCTCCGGTCCTCATGCCCGAACATGGCCTGATCGTACGGCGCGATATAACTGTTCACCAACCAAAGCTCGCCGTCTTCAACGGTCGCGTAGCTTTCAGCGATATTAGACTGGCCAGTGCGGAGTGATTTCACTTCCGAACCCAACAACTGAATGCCGCATTCGACGTCATCATCGATTGCGTAGTCAAAGCGCGCCCTTCGGTTCTCGGCGATGACTTTGTAATTCACGTTGTCTTTGTCTTTGGCCATGGGACGCAGGAGATAGGCATTCGCACGACATCTGTCTAGAGCACTTGACGCCCCCGGGCTCTCAGCGATCATGGCAGAATGGTTTATCAGTTATTCATTGGTAGTCTTTTGACGCTTGGCACCATCTTTATTGCCACCCTGTCATGGTGGGCGCTGGAGACATTACTTATTCGCCTGCATAGTTGGTCGGTCCGACCGCCTCACGGACCAAAGCTTGTCGCAATCCTGTCGTTGTCCCTGGTCTGGACATTGACGATGATGATCTCGTCCGTGCTGCTTTGGGCTGTCTCACTCTTTTTGCTCAATATTTTCTCAACTCTGGAAGAGGCAGTATATTTTGCGCTTGTCGCTTTCACGACCTTGGGGTTTGGAGATATTCTTCTTCCGCAAGACTGGAGGCTACTGGGGGGAATGTCGGCTGCGAACGGCCTGCTTATGTTCGGCCTTTTGACAGCAATCCTTGTCGAGATATTGCGCGATACGCGCGCACGCCAGCGGCGCGGTTAGCGACGACCACGCGCCAATATGTAGAGACCCGAAAGAACAATCACCGAGCTTCCCAGAATCATGGATGTCGTAAGGGTCTCGCCGAACACGATGATCCCCAGCACCACTCCGAAGATCAGGCGGGAGTACCGAAGTGGCGTGACCGCAGACACATCCCCGGTGCGCATGGCCAATGTCAGGCAGGAATACGCCAGAACGCCCATACCACTCGCTGCGATAAGGGCGAGGGCGCCAACGCCATCGGGCACAACAAGCGGCGCGAAATCCCACAAAGAATAGCCGATGCCTGCGATCAAAATCATGAGAAACCCCCATGCGCCCAGAACCGGGCCGCTTAAAGTTTTCGGAGCGGCACGCGTGGCCAGGTCTCTCCCTGCAAACCCGAGCATCCCAAGAACAGCGAGGATTGAGAGTGGTGTGAAACTTTCCGCGCCGGGTTGAAGAATGATCAACAGGCCCGACAATCCCACCAGGATAGCTGTCCAGCGACGCCATCCAACTTTTTCACCAAAGACCAGAGCCGCTCCAGCGACCACAACAATGGGTGTCGCCTGAAGGATCGCAGTCGCAGACGAAAGCGGCGTCAGAACAAAAGCGAGCGTGTAGAACAGACGCCCGCTGATTTCGAAGGAATTGCGAACCAACATTGTTCGTTGGAACACTTCGCGTGGTGCCAGCAGCTGACCTTGGGATTTGGCAATCCCTGCAAAAAGAGCGCCACCAATGATGCCGAACCAAATCAGCACCTGTCCCGTGGGCACTGTTTCGGCGGCAACCTTCAACAGCATGTCTTCAATCGCAAAGCCCGCCATGGCGGCAACCATCCACAGGCTGCCGCTCAGGTTTGCTTTGTCCGATGCTTGGTGCGTCGGTGTCAGTTGATCAGCCCAGCATGCACCATGGCGTCTTTGATCGCAGTCTTGGTTCCGTCAGAAACGCCGACCAAAGGCAAGCGCACCTCATCCGAACACTTGCCCAAAACGGAAAGGCCATATTTTGCGCCGCATAGCCCGGGTTCCATGAAAATCGCCTCATGAAGCGGCATCAACCGATCTTGCAACGAAAGTGCTGTTGCATAATCACCCGCCAGCGTCGCGTCCTGGAAATCTGCACAAAGCTTCGGTGCCACGTTGGCCGTGACCGAGATGCACCCCACACCGCCATGCGCATTGAACCCGAGCGCTGAAGCATCTTCGCCGGAAAGCTGGATGAAGTCCTTGCCGCAGCTCGCGCGTTGCTTTGATACGCGTGTGATATCGGCGGTTGCGTCCTTAACACCAACGATCCGTGGCAATTCAGCCAACTGCCCCATCGTCTCGGGCGTCATATCGATGACGGAGCGCGGCGGGATGTTATAAATGATGATCGGCAATTCGGTCGCGTCATGCACAGCTTTAAAATGCGCATACAGGCCGCTTTGAGTGGGCTTGTTGTAATAGGGCGTCACAACGAGCACGGCATCGGCACCAACGGTGGCCGCATGTTGCGCCAAACGGATGCTCTCACTTGTATTGTTGGACCCGGCACCTGCAATCACGGGCACACGGCCCGCAGCAGCTTCAACAACTGTCGCCACAACAGCATCATGCTCCTTGTGACTGAGCGTCGGACTCTCCCCAGTTGTCCCTACCGGAACGATCCCTTTCGAGCCTTGATCAATGTGCCATGCGACCAACTGTTTCAGCGTGTCGAAATCCACTTCACCGTTCTTGAATGGGGTAACCAATGCTGGCATCGACCCTCTGAACATGACACGCTCCTTTGATAGGTGTTGATTGTAGTTTTACAGCGCGCGGACACTATCCTTCATAAGAAGAATTGCCAAGCCGCCGCCGGATGGTTTATGGATTAAACGCTGAGGGGCAAAGATTGAACGGATCGGCATCCATGATCAAAGCCCTGTTCGCAGTGGTTTTCCTGGTTTGGGTAGCGGCGGCGGCGTCCGCGCAGACTGCGCGCGATGGCGAAGCTCTTGCACGTGCATTCGACGCCATGAAGAACGAAGATTGGCGGGCGGCCCTGCGCAGTGCCGAGGCGATCAGCCCGGTCGCACGCGATATCATTGAATGGCACCGTCTACGCGCAAAAGAAGGCGATTTCGACAGCGCTTTGCGCTTTCTCGATCGCCGCCCTGATTGGCCGGGACTGGCGTATCTGCGCGAGCGCTCCGAAGATGCGCTTCCTTTTGGCGGAAGGGCCGATGACGTGATCGGTTTCTTTGATGGGCAGCATCCGCAAACCGGTGCCGGGGCCGTTGCGCTTATCGCTGCGTTTCGCTCAAAGGGAATGGATGCTGATGCAGAGGCCGAGGCCTTGTACGCTTGGCTGACCCATCGGCTCTCCGAGGACGACGAAACAAAGCTGCTGTCCTGGTATGGCCGCGCTTTGGCTCGGTATCACACAGAGCGCTTGGATATGCTGTTGTGGAGAGGCGCTGAGTCCGATGCAAAACGCATGCAATCTCTGGTTTCGCAGGGGTGGTGGGCGTTGGCGCAGGCGCGGTTGGCGCTCCGAGCCGACCAAAACGGTGTGGACGCTTTGGTGAAAAACGTGCCGCGCGACTTGTCCGATCACCCGGGGCTTCAGTTCGAGCGCATGCAATGGCGCGCACGCAAAGGCCGCAACGAAGACGCGATTGACCTGATGCTCGCGCAAGGCCCCGATAACCTGGGTCAGCCTCAAAGCTGGGCCGGATGGCGACGCTCTTTTGTCAGAAGCGAGATGCGCGCTGGGCGTGCAAAGCAGGCTTACGATCTGGCGTCAAACCATGGCCTGGAGTCGGGCTTCGCTTTCGCAGATCTGGAATGGCTGTCCGGTTATATTTCCCTGACGTATCTGGATGATCCTGAACAAGCGCTAGGGCACTTCCTTCGCTTTCGGGGAGCAGTCGATACACCCATTTCGCTTGGACGCGCAGGGTATTGGGAAGGCCGCGCCCATGAAGCCATGGGGGACACGGAGAACGCACGCCTCGCCTATGCGTTCGGTGCGGAATACCAGACAAGCTTCTACGGACTTCTCGCCGCCGAGAAAGCTGGCAAGCCGATGGACCCCGCACTTTACGCCCCGGTCCCCGCCGTGGACCTCGGAAATGCCAGTTTCTCGGGGAATTCCGTCTTCCTGGCGGCTCTTCTGTTGGATCAAGCGGGAGAAAGGGTTCTCGCAGCGCGTTTCTTCACCCATTTGACCGAGTCGCTCGCGCCCGAGGACATCATCAGGCTAGGCGCCTTCATTTTGGCGCGAAACGAACCACACTATGCAACCGTGATCGGAAAACGGGCCGCGGCTTACGGGACGACAGTTCCGTTTGTATACTATCCCGTTGCTGATCTCGGCGTGGATCCAATGCCAGTCCCGACGGAACTTGCTCTGTCGATTGCGCGGCGCGAAAGCGAATTTGACCCTGGTGTCACCAGCGGCGTCGGCGCAAGAGGTTTAATGCAAGTGATGCCTGCCACGGCCCGAGCCGTCGCCGGGAGTCTAGACATCCCGTATAGCGCCAGCCGACTTCTTGAGGATGCACAATACAATGCGCGCATTGGAACGGCTTATCTCGACGAGCTTATGTTCATGTTCAATGGTAACTTCGTGATGGTCTCAGCCGGCTATAATGCCGGGCCTGGCCGTCCTCAGGCATGGATGGAAAGTCTCGGTGACCCCCGTTTGGGCGACATGGATGTTGTCGACTGGATCGAACACATCCCATTCAATGAGACGCGGAACTATGTCATGCGCGTCGCTGAAAGCGTTGTGGTCTATCGCGCGCGCCTGACGGGGCAGCCACAACCCATGAACCTTTCGCAAGAACTCATTGCGATGCCGGGGCACAAACGCTCTGCGGCAATAGGATTACAACTTCGGCCACGTGCCCGTCCGTCGCCCCTCACCGACTAGACCTGCTTTCTTCTTGGCAAAAATATCCCCGCCGGAGGCCCAGAATCTTTCGTAAAGATTTTCCTACCCCTGCGAACGGGCGCACCGACGTAATACCGACGTTTTACCGACGTGATACCGATTTGAGTTTTCAGCGCGAATTTGGGCGTCACCGCAGTGCGCGACCTTTGACAATTGCGTCCGGTCCAAAGCGTGCGCGGATGGCGTCTGACGCCCGTTCCGCACCCTCTCGCACCGAGGCCTGAGGGTCCAGAAGATCGCCTTCCACATCTGCCGTCGCCGCGGGCGACAGGTGGGAAACACCGACTCCGATGAGCCGAAAAGGGCCTTCGTCCGCCACCTGATCCATTAAGGATCTGGCTGTGCGATAGATGCGATCGGCAATCTGAGTTGGATGTGGAAGCGATACACGCCGTGTTAAAGTCGAATGATTTGAACGCTTTAGCTTTAGCGTCACCACACGGCCAGCCTTGTCTTTTGCCTTTGCGCGGTCCGAGACATTCTCGGCCAGACGCCAGATGTGGCCGTCGAGGATATCCAGATCTGCTGTATCCTCGGCAAAGGTCGTTTCATTTGAGATCGATTTGACAGGCGCGTTCGCAGA
>CAZMRS010000177.1:0-5793 GCA_964568435.1 uncultured Boseongicola sp.
GGCTTCGGTTCCATAAAGCGCGAGCCGGAAATCTCCGATGCGCTTGCCAAAACTTGTTTCCGGCGGCGACCGAGTGGCGCGGATCGCCACCTCGGCCTCTCGACGTGTCAAGTCCACCGCGGAATGCCCCGGTGAAACATCCACCCGTATCTCCTCATGTTCGGCCAGAAACCGCGCCATGATCCCAGGGGCCAACTCTTCTGCAAAGCTTTCCGGGCAGGTCACGCGCACACGCCCACGCAATGCCGTGTCTTGCCCCAGCACTTCGCGGCCCAATGCGTGAAATTCCGCCTCGATCCGCTCTGCAAACTCGCGCGCGGTGGCTCCCGCATCGGTCACTTCATACCCATGGCGAAAGCGATCAAAGAACCGAACGCCTGTCTTTTCCTCGATCCCGTTGATCTTGCGGAAGATTGTCGAATGCGTCTGCCCCAGCTGACGCGCCGCCCCCGACAACCCACCGGCGCGACTTATCGCCAGAATGACCTGCAAATCACTCCATTCAAGGGCTTGTGTAATTTCCGGCTGAGCGACTTCCATTTGTGAGCCTGTTCGTTTTTGCAAACTCATTTTACGAAATTAGTGAATTTCTTTGCAATACCCGACATGCAAACTTGAACTCATCGAAAGACACCACACACCAACGACCAAAGCAGGAGATAAGAAAATGCTGATCCACATCGTAGAATTTGAAAGCGCCCTGACCTTCGAAGAAGTTCTTCAAGTCGCCAAAGACCGCAAACCCGAATACGAAGCCGTCCCCGGCCTTGTTCAGAAGTACTACGTGAAGTCAGAACAGCCGAACTGCTATAAAGGCGTGATGATCTGGGACAATCCCAGCGCGTTACAATCTTTCCGCGAAACCGACCTCGCAAGCACTGTCGGCCCATCTTATGCCGTCATCGGCGCACCCCAGGTCAGCGTCAGCGAAGTTATGTTCCCACTGCGCTAAATTCCTCGCCTAGGGGCGCTACCGGCGCCCCTCACGCAACCATCCGGCCACCGCAAGCAGCGATGCCAGAAGCAACAGCGCCCAGGCAGGCAACAGAGGCGACACACGAACGTCGGCTGTCAGATAAGCGTCTCTCGGCGTGATCCCGATCCAACCCCGACCAGCGGCCACACGACCCTCTCGCACCAATCGGATATCCGGCACACCCGCGCTCAAATCCAGAATGCCGCCCCGCCTCACGGCGACGACATCTTCCAGCAGGTCCGAACTCGCTATCGTCTGTTCAAACTCACGCGGCGCGGACGGGCCAAGCGCAATCACTGCGTCCTGATCCCCTTCGCTCAAGCGATAAAGCCCGATCTCTGGCCCCTCGAGTGTCGCCTCAAACCGTCCCGGCGACACCTCTTCCAAAGGCACCGTCAAAACTGCGCCGTCTGGCCCGGTGATGTCAACCGGCCCAACCGTCTCGCCCAGCGTTCGGCGTGTTACGACCATGGTCTGCCCCTCGGCCGTTACGCTCAACGCCTCTTCTTCAAGGTCCGGCTCTTTCATCATCCAGTGCGCCAAACGCCGGAGTAACTCCAACTGCGGACCACCGCCATCATACCCGCGCGACCAAAGCCAAGCGTGATCCGATGCAAGCAAAGCCACTCGACCCTCACCCACACGATCCAGAACCAAAAGGGGGCGATCTTCCGTACCCGACATCACAGAGGTGCCGCGTTCAGGCACCACGTCAATCAACCGAAGCCAACGGCCCCAATCCGCCTCACCATCCTCGGCAACAGGCTGGAACCCCTCCGTCACAGGATGGCGCTGCCCAATGTCCGTGACCGTCGGTCTATAAATCTCCTCCAAGACCCGCCCCGTCGGCGCGGCCGGAATGATGTCGGCCAATGGCGATCGATAAATCGAATCCGCCGAAGCAAAGTCGGGCCCCGCCGCAATCAACAGTGCCCCACCCGCTTCCACGTAGCGGCGCACGTTGTCGAGATAAATCGACGGCAAGATCCCCCGCCGCTTGTAACGGTCAAAGATAATCAGATCGAACTCATCAACTTTGTCGAGGAACAGCTCCCGCGTCGGAAAAGCGATCAACGACAGTTCATTGACCGGTACGCCATCCTGCTTCTCCGGCGGGCGCAGAATAGTGAAATGCACCAAATCGACCGAAGCATCCGACTTGAGCAAATTCCGCCACGTCCGTTCCCCCGCGTGCGGTTCACCCGACACCAGAAGCACCCGCAACAGGTCACGCACACCGTTGATCTGAACCACCGCTGCATTGTTGCGCGTCGTCAGCTCTCCGTCCTGCTCAGGAAGCGTGAACTGGATGACATTCATGCCCCCGTGCTGCAACGTGACGGGAAGTTCCAAATCCTCACCCACCGGCACATTGAACCGCTGCGGCTCACCACCATCGACCGCGATATCAATATCCGCCATCGGCGGGACATCCGCAGGAACGGCCCCTTGATCCTCGATCCGAAGGGTCAACTGCACGGGCTCGCCCAGAATGGCAAAGGCAGGTGCGTTCTGGACCATCAAACGCCGATCCCAGTCGTCATCCTGCCCGGTCAAAAGCGCATGCAAAGGCGCGGGCAAATCGGGCGCACGCTCGATGTCATGCAGCTGGCCATCCGTCACCAGGATCGCCCCTGCCAAACGCGAGCGGGGCTCCTCCACCATCGCATTGGCCAACGCCTCCATCAGCAGCGTGCCACGGTTGCCCTCGCCGTCGCCCAAGGTCACGACCCGCAACTCGGTGTTCGGCAGGCGCGAAATCTCAGCCTCGACACCAGCGATGGCCTCCTGAACCTGCGCGGGCCGGTCAGAAATCCGCTGGCTCGCGCTTTCGTCAACGACAAGGATAACAATGTCGCTCAACGACTCGCGGTCTTCCAACTGCAGCGATGGATTGGCCAGGGCCAGGATCAACACCGCAAACGCCAACCCGCGCAACCACCAGCCCGAAAGCCCGCGCCATAACGCCAGTCCCACAAACAGCACCACAAGTAGCGCGCCCGCCAGCACCGACGGCCACGGTAGCAAAGGATCAAATATGATGGTCCCGGCTTCCATCAGAGCTTAGTGCTTTCTTCTTGGCAGAAATATCCTGGGGGAGTGTGAGGGGGCAAAGCCCCCTCACTCACCGCGATGTCGAAGACAGCGCAATATCTTCCTAAACCCATCATTGCCCCAACCGATCCAAGAGCGCCGGCACATGGACCTGGTCGGACTTATAATTGCCCGTCAAAACATGCATGATCAGATTGACGCCAAAGCGATAGGCAATCTCGCGCTGCCGCTCGCCTGCAAACCCCCGCCCGACCGGGTACATCGGCGCGCCAACAGCATCCATGGCCCAGGCCGCGGCCCAGTCATTCCCGCCGATGATGACCGGGGTCACATTGTCGTTCAGGTTCCGAAACGGCATGCCCTCGGCTTGCGCAGCATCTGCCGGCGCGGATTCCACCCAAACATCCCTGCTCGCATAGCGTCCGGGGAAGTCCTGAAGCAGATAAAACGTCCGCGTCAGCACGTGGTCGCCTGGAATTTGCTCCAGTGGCGGCACATCCAGAGGCAGTGCCAACTCCTGGAGCTTGCGGCCATTCGGGCTCGACCCACCAAATCGCGCTGTATCCGCATCACGCGTATCGAACATAATCATGCCGCCGGTTCTCAGATACCGGTTCAGTTTCGCATAGGCGTCGGCCGACGGACGCGGCTGATCCGGCGTGATCGGCCAGTAGAGGAACGGATAAACCGACAGCTCATCCTCTTCCAAATTCACGGCAGACGGCTCAATCGGCTCGATCGATGTGCGGCGGAACAAAACATTCGAAAGCCCACGAAGGCCCGCATTTGAGGTCACATCAACCCGGCGGTTTCCGGTCACAACGTAGCCCAGCGACACTTCGGACGCCGCGCGCAGTATCTTCTCAAGCTCCTCGGCACTTTCGTTCTGAGCAACTGCCGGGGGCGCGGCCATCAGCACTCCGGCCAACAGAAACACCGCCGCTTGCGCACGCGGCCCGGTCAACCGACCAGACAACCAGAGCGACGCGAGTATATCCGCCATCAACGCCAGAAGTCCCAGCGACAACACCAATCCTTTAAGCGGTGTTTCTTGCAATACAGACAATCCCTCAACTGGCACATCCTCAGGCCAGATCACTCGCTCGAGTAAGTCGTCCGCACCAACGACATTTCGCGCGATGCGACGATCCTCGCCGGCATAAAGCCCCGGTGGTATGTCCGCCGACAGTGCGGCCTCCGCCAAGTCCTCTCCGGCTACGCCCGGCAAAGCACCGGCGTCCTCGATCTGGCCTGTTGCGGTCAAAATCTGATCTGGAGTCCAAAGGGTTCCAGCCAAGTCTTCGGCTGTCACCGACGCGGGTGTCGATGAAATCGCCAATCGCTCCAACATTTGCACAAACAAACCGGACAACGGCAACGTCGACCACTCCGCATTGGCCGTTACGTGGAACAATACCACCTGCCCCGCGCCCAGCCTCTTACGCGTAACCAGAGGCGTGCCATCGCTCAGCGCTGCGATTGTGCGAGACGCCAGCGTCGGGTCCGGCTGTGCCATCACCTGCGAAGACACCGCCACGTCATCCGGCACCTGCAAACCGAAGAACGGGCTTTCCGGCAAGAACGCCCGCAGGGCTTTCGGTTCGCCCCAGGACATCGCTCCACCAACATTGCGCCCGCCGGCGCGAAGTCGAACCGGCATCAAAATGTCTTCGCTGTCACGACCCACGTCCGACGCAGCAAGCCGCGGCCCGGCGAACCGCACCAAAACACCGCCCTCGCGGACCCAACCCTCGATCGCCTCGCTTTCGCTTTCAGAAAGCGTCGCAATATCCGCCAGAACGATCACATCCGGGTTCGCCAGAACGATGTTCGAAATCTCGCCGTCCAAAAGGTCGGCGTTCGGTGCAAGCGCTTGTTCTAGGTAATGCGTCGGCGTCAAAAGCTGGAGGCCTTCCCGCTCGTCCCGCGCTGCCAGCAAAGCTACTTCGCGACGCCGCAAACCGTCATCTGTCAAACTCACCGCACCCGCCGTGCGCTGCCCGGCCAATTCGAACCGCGTAATCCGATTGCGCAACTCAGGTGGCAGAGACAACGAAATTTGCGCAATCGCTTCGCCCGGCTCAAACACAAGATTTCCACTGGCAAGCTCACGCAGTGTTCCTGCAGGGTCCAGCCCATGACCAACGACAGTCACTTCAGAAGGACCCGTCGTCCGGCTGCGCATCGCCTCGATCAGTATAGTACCGTCCTGATACCGTGCGGGCCGCAGCCCGAAAACTGGTCGCTGAGCTTCAAAGACAGACACAGACCCGGCCTGCTGAAGCCGCGCCAGAACATCCGACCGCCAGTCGTACTCCAAACCATCCGACAGCCAGAACGTATCAAACGACCCGTCCAGACCATCCAACCATTCGGCAACATGTGCGTCGTTCGGTGCCCATGGCGCAGCCTCAAGACCTGGCAGAACCTCGCGCCAACTCGTCGCCGCGCGAAACGCCGGAGCACCCGGATCAATATCGGTGAGAACAACAACCGCGCTCTCGCGCCCATCCTGCGCCGCTTCGCTCAACGCGGTGTCCACACGTTCGATGCGACGCGTCCAATCTGATACGCCTGCCCAAGTGCCATCCATCACGATCAGCAAGGGCCCATCACCGGCCTGTTCGCTCTCCGGGTTCAGAACCGGCCCGGCAAATCCGATAATCGCAGCCGCAACAGCCAACATCCTTAAAAGCACCAACCACCACGGCGTGCGATCGCTTTGCGTTTCGTCATCCGTCAGACCCAAAAGCAACGCCACA
>CAZMRS010000178.1:0-5769 GCA_964568435.1 uncultured Boseongicola sp.
GTCGGTGACCGTGGGCACCAGAACATCGGCGTCTTTCACCGCGGCAATCAACTGCTCCTTGCTCATCGGTTTGTCGTCTTGCGACAGCGTCACATCGAACAATTCCGACATCCGCGCCTCGACCGCCTCTGGCAGGCGTCGCGTCACAACAACACTTAGACGTTTGTCTGGCATCCGGGCTCTCTCATCTTCCATCCGCAGGCGCTTTTTGGCAAACTGCCCTGAGACGACCTGAGGCACAAGAGACGCTTATCAAAAGCGCGGCAATGACAGGACCGAGCGGAATGATTTTTTCGAAGCGATTTTCGGCGCGAATTGGAGCGGTGGTGCTGGCCTGTGTTATGGCTATGCCCGTTGCAGCGTCCGAGCGCGGGCCGGTCACGAACCTCCCCATTCCGCGGTTTGTGTCACTGAAGGCGGATGAAGGAAACGCACGGCGCGGGCCCTCATTATCGCATCGCATCGACTGGGTGTTCACCCGACGGAACATGCCGCTGGAGATCACCGACGAATACGGTCACTGGCGGCGGGTGCGCGACCGGGACGGGCAAGGCGGCTGGATGCATTACTCGCTTCTGTCAGGCGTACGCCACGTGATCGTCGAACAGGACATGACCCCGCTTCTCATCAAGCCCGACCCGGAAAGCCCGGTGAATGCGATGGCTGAGGCAGGTGTGATTGCCCGTCTCGAATCCTGCGGTTTGGATTGG
Source organism: uncultured Boseongicola sp. (assembly GCA_964568435.1). Taxonomy (GTDB): domain Bacteria; phylum Pseudomonadota; class Alphaproteobacteria; order Rhodobacterales; family Rhodobacteraceae; genus Boseongicola. Next base: position 711 of record CAZMRS010000178.1, read on the forward strand.
TGCCAAATTGCGGCCGGGGGCAACCGTGGATGGGTCGAGAAGCGGAAAATCTGGGGCGTTCGCCCGGACGAAATCAAAGAATAGTTATTCTTTACAGATATCTGGCAGAATTACTTCATCCTGATTTTTTTGACTTGACCTCAAGTTAACTTCAGGTCCTAGGGTAATCTGCGTCACGTAAAGAAAAGGAATGCACCGATGGCGCAGGTACGACTTGAACACATCAATATGACTGTCTCAGACCCGAAGAAAACGGCCCAATGGCTCGGTCGGGTTTTCGGGTGGAAAATCCGCTGGGAAGGCGCCGGCATGGAAACGGGCTATACGGTGCATGTGGGCGAAGACGACACCTACGTTGCGCTCTTCACCTACCCTGACCCGCCCACTGCCAAGGGCAGCAGCTACACCACCGTGGGTGGCTTCAACCACTGGGCTGTGGTCGTGGACGATCTGGACGAGATTGAACGCCGTGTTTTGGCCGAAGGTTTCAAGACCAAAAGCCACGCAGACTACGAACCCGGACGGCGGTTCTATTTCCACGACGGTGACGGGATTGAAATCGAAGTCGTTCAGTACGACTGACTTGACCTTTCGGCGCGTCGGTGGCACCCGGCGCGCCCATGAGCGATCATCACCCTTCTGGCGCACCCTGGCGCAACTTTTATGGCCGGTTCAAAGGCAAAGGCCTGCGTGACAGCCAAAAGGCCTACCTTGAGGACCTTGCGCATCTCTCGCCAGGAGCTGTGGGTTGGGACGAGAACCCGGATCGAACCCTGCTCGACCTTAGGAAGGTGTTCGCAGACAAGCCGGTCTGGCTCGAGGTCGGTTTCGGCGGCGGGGAGCACATGGTGCATCAGGCGGTGCTGAACCGCGACGTAGGCATCATAGGGGCAGAGCCGTATATCAACGGGGTTGCGATGCTGCTCGGCAAAATGCGTGATGCGGACATCGACAACGTGCGCGTCCATGCCGGCGATGCGCGTGATTTGATGGATGTGCTTCCAGCCGAGAGCCTGACGAAAGCGTTTCTCCTCTATCCCGATCCCTGGCCCAAGAAGCGGCACCATCGCCGTCGGTTTGTGACGCCCGAGCATCTGGAGCCGCTTCGCAGGGCCATGAAGCCCGGCGCCGAGTTTCGGATCGCGACTGACATCCCGGACTACGTTCGACAGGCGCTGGAAGAGGTACCGAAAGCAGGGTTTGAATGGACCGCAGAAAAGGCCGCCGACTGGCGCACGCCGTGGAGCGACTGGACCCGTACGCGCTATGAGGCGAAAGCGATCCGCGAAGACCGCACGCCCCACTATCTGACCTTTTTGCGCGCCTGACGGCGCACGACGTCTCCTCACTTGTCTCCTTTCGGAGCCTGCGCTCGGGTTTTTGAGTATTTTTGCCAGAAAGAAGGGAATGGCCGCATGGACAGTCCCAAACCGTGTGCGCTAACAGAAGCGCAACTGTGAAAGAGGGACGCGCATGTCGGGGCATGGAACACCGGAACCGTTGAGATCGAGAAAAGCGACTGGGCTGAAGGGCGAGGCGCGCGTTCCCGGCGACAAGTCGATCTCGCACCGCTCGCTCATACTGGGTGCAATGGCGGTAGGTGAAACTCGAATTTCCGGCCTGTTGGAAGGGGAGGATGTGCTTGCGACCGCCTCCGCCATGCGAGCATTTGGTGCCGACGTTATCGAACACGGCGACGGACAATGGTCAGTGTACGGTGTCGGCGTCGGCGGGTTTCGTGAACCGGAAGACGTGATCGACTGCGGCAACGCGGGCACGGGCGTGCGACTGATCATGGGAGCCATGGCGACGACGCCTATTACTGCGACATTCACAGGAGACGCATCGCTGCGCTCGCGGCCCATGGGGCGGGTGACAGACCCGATCGCTTTGTTCGGAGCACGCTCGTATGGGCGCGCCAAAGGGCGGCTGCCCATGACCGTGGTCGGTGCAACTGACCCGGTGCCGGTTCGCTACCACACGCCAATGCCGTCGGCGCAGGTAAAATCGGCCGTTCTTCTGGCGGGCCTGAATGCCCCCGGACAGACGGTAGTCATCGAAACTGAGGCAACACGAGACCATTCCGAGCGAATGTTGGTGGGCTTTGGCGCAGAACTGACGACTGAAGGCACGGCCGAAGGACGCGTGATTACGTTGACGGGTCAGCCTGAGCTTCGCCCGCAAACCATCGAAGTCCCGCGCGACCCCTCCTCTGCGGCCTTCCCGGTTTGTGCAGCACTTATCGTCGAAGGCTCGGATGTGCTGGTGCCGAATATTGGCCTCAACCCCACGCGCGCCGGGTTGTTTGAGACCCTGCGCGATATGGGCGCGGACCTGACGTATGAGAACATGCGCGAGGAAGGTGGCGAACCCGTTGCCGACCTGCGCGCCCGCTTCTCCCCGGACATGAAAGGAATCGACGTTCCGCCCGAGCGTGCCGCGTCCATGATCGACGAATATCCCATTTTGTCTGTCGTGGCGTCCTACGCCACCGGGCGCACATCGATGCATGGCGTGAAAGAGCTGCGCGTAAAGGAAAGTGACCGGATCGACGCGATGGCCAAAGGTCTGCGCGCCAATGGCGTGACCGTTGACGAAGGCGAGGACTGGTGGGAGGTCGAAGGCCTCGGCCCATCAGGTGTGCCCGGCGGCGGAACGGCGATGGCGCAACTCGACCATCGGATCGCGATGTCGTTCCTGTGCCTCGGCATGGCGAGCCAGAAGCCCGTCACTGTGGATGACGCAGCGCCGGTGCGCACATCTTTCCCGATCTTTGAAGACCTGATGACGACGCTCGGTGCGCGGTTCGAGCGGGTGAACGGTTGAGCTCTTTGCCGCAGGCGGCTCAGGGCAGCTGCAATTGCGGTGCGGTCACCTACAAAGTCACTGGTCCATTGCGGCCGGTAATCGCGTGCCACTGCGCCCAATGCCGAAAGACGTCCGGGTTTCACGTCGCCGCGACAAGCGCACTGAGAGAAGACATCTCAATCACGGGTGTACTGACGTGGTATCAGTCGTCGCCGACAGCACGACGTGGCTTTTGCGGCACCTGCGGAAGTCAGATGTTCTGGGATGGGCCCGGTGAGAACATGTCGATCTTCGCGGGCACGCTGGTCAGCCCGACCAGATTAAGGGTGACGGGCCACATCTTCTGCGCCGACAAAGGTGACTACTACGAGATCCCCGCTGATCTGCCGCAAGTCCCGGGTGAGGACCCGGACCTTACGACGATGGTGCGCTAGTCACTGCTCCGAGATCGTCGAGGATCGGGCAATCTGGCCGACCTTTCCCCGCACAGGTATCGACGAGGTGCTTCAGTGTTGATCGCATTGCGTTCTGGTCAGCAGTTTTGGCTGCAATATCATCCAGATGGCCTTGAGCGATCTTCTTCGCTTCTGCACTTGCCCGGCTTTTGTCTGCGTACAACGCCCGGAGCGCACGGCAGTCTTCGATTGAAAGCCCCAAAGCACGAGCACGCTGGAAAATGCCATCGCCAAGGAGGCAAGGGTTGGCGACAACAAAAGCCCGAATGCAGGATAAAGCACACCCGCGGCCGCCGGGATCAGAGGGATGTTGTATCCGAAAGCCCATCCGAGGTTTTCCTTGATATTCCGCACAGTTGCGCGTGAGAGTCGCACCGCGTTAATCACCCCTTTGGGCTCTCCGCTCATCAAAACGACGTCTGCGGTTTCAATCGCTACGTCAGTCCCTGTCCCAGTCGCCACGCCCAACGCGGGATGCACAGCTCATGCCCTGAACCGGCACGCGCACTTGTGACATGTTTCCCATACCTGACCTTCTCAGTCGCTAGACTGCCCGACACATAAGAATTCCAGTCACTGGGCGGTCAAGGCCAGCCTGTTCTTTCACCCTTTCAAAAATACCTGAAAGAAACCGGGCGCGAGGGCGTCAGCCCTTGCGCCCCCTCGCGACGGGCAGATCGAATGCTTGCATTCGCTCAGCACGGCGCAAATGAGTGACTCAGGCTTCGACGCCTTCGCTCATGCGCGCGATCGCCTCTTCCGCGCGATGACACGCCACGCGCGCGCCATCGACGTCTCGCAGCTCGGGACGCTCCTGAATGCACAGCGGAATGGCCAGAGGGCAGCGCGGATTGAACGCACATCCAGGCGGCGGATTGATCGGATCGGGAATCTCCCCCTTTGGAGGCGCCACTTCGCGCCCGAACCCGTCCATCTTGGGCGCAGCCGCCAGGAGCATTTGGCTGTAAGGATGCGCCGGACGTTCAAACAGGGTCGTCGGGTCGGCCTCTTCCACGAGCCGGCCCAGATACAAAACCCCAATACGATCCGACATATGTTGCACAACGGTTAGATCGTGGCTGATGAACAGGTACGTCAGGCCAAACTCGTCCTTCAGATCGCTCATAAGATTGAGAACCTGCGCCTGCACCGACACATCGAGCGCCGAGGTCGGCTCATCGCAGACAATCAGCTTCGGCTCGCTCGCCAGCGCGCGCGCAATGCAAATCCGCTGCCTCTGACCGCCGGAAAACTCATGTGGGAATTTGCCCGCGTCCTCGGCCGAGAGGCCGACCTGCTCCAACAGCCGCTCAGCCAAACCAGCGGTCTCACCACCACGCGCGGCAACCGGCTCGGCGATGATGTCACGGACCTTCCAGCGTGGGTTGAGCGAGGCAAAGGGGTCCTGAAAGATCATCTGAATGTCCGAGCGGACCTTCTCGACCTTGTCCGCATCCGCCTCGCGCGACAGGTCTACACCTTCGACTTCGACTGAACCATCTGATGGCGACAGCAGGCCCACGACCATCTTGCCGATCGTCGACTTGCCCGATCCGGACTCGCCCACCAAAGCGTAGACCTCACGCTCAGGAATATCGAACGACACATCCGAAACCGCCGTCAGCATCGCTTTCGGGAGCCGCTCGATCACGCGGTTCAACCACGGCTTTGAGACATCGAACACACGCGTGAGGCTTTTGACCGAGACCAATGGCTTCATGACACGGCCTCCTCTAGCTCAACCGGGAACCAGCAGGCGGCGCGCCCTTCTGCGGCCTCCAGCGTTGGACCCGGCT
>CAZMRS010000179.1:0-5764 GCA_964568435.1 uncultured Boseongicola sp.
CGGGGCGGGGGTCTATAACTACTACGCGTATTACAACATTCCCGGCAATTACCATGCCTGGTTCATCACCCTGCCCTACACGGCAGGCGTCATCTTTTTGATGATCGCGACCGCGCGCGGCCAGACGTTGCGTTAGTCTTCGACGTAGACGAACCGCTTGTCGCAATAGCCGCATTCGACAAACCCGGTCTTCGGGTCAATCGACAGCCAAACGCGTGGATGGCCCAAAGCACCCTCACCGCCGTCGCAGGCGACACGCATTGACGTGACGGTCTCGGTTTCGGGGGGCGGATTGCCCGTGCTGGCCGTTGCGGTATCAGACATGGAATAAAGTCTCGCTCTCGTACGTGTCGGCGCGTATCTTATCCATGCACCGCCGACGGACAAGACCCTTTACCGCTCATGCAGACCCGCATCCCCTCCCGTCCCCGTGGCCCGCTGCCAAAGCGGGTACTGGTGCTGGGAGCGACAGGCACTGCCGGACGCGCAACAACCGAAGCTCTGGTGGATGCAGGACACAATGTCACCTGTGTTGTGCGCCCCGAAAGCGAGGACACCATCACACCCGGTGCGCGGCTGCACTTTGCCTCGGTGACCGATAAAGCCTCGCTTCGGGACTTTGGGTTTGCCGGTGAGACATTCGATGCCGTCATTTCCTGTATCGCATCTCGCACTGGCCTGCCGTCCGACGCCTGGGCCATAGACCATGACGCGAACATAGGCGCCTTAGAGATCGCAAAGGCCGCGGGTGTACCACAATTCATACTACTGTCCGCCATCTGCGTGCAGCGCCCGCGCCTTGAATTCCAGCATGCCAAGCTTGCTTTTGAGGAAGCCCTGATTGCCTCAGGCCTCACCTGGTCCATCGTTCGCCCGACAGCGTTCTTCAAGTCGCTGTCGGGCCAGATCGCGCGCGTTCAGGCGGGGAAGCCCTATCTGATGTTCGGCGATGGAGCATTGACCGCTTGCAAGCCGATCAGCGACCGTGACCTAGGAGCCTTCATTGCCGATTGTTTGGTGAACCCGAACCGCCACAACCGTCGTTTACCAATAGGCGGCCCCGGCCCTGCATTGACGCCTTTGGAGATGGGACGCGAGATATTTCGCCTGACCGGTCAACCCGAGAACTTCCGCAAAGTGCCGCCCGCCCTTCTGACGGCCATTGCGCGCGGCCTCTCCGTTGTGGGCAAGGTCGTCCCCAAATACGCGGCGAAAGCTGAACTGGCCAAAATTGGCCATTACTACGCCACCGAATCGATGCTGGTCATGGATATTGCAACTGGGCGCTACAGCGCGGCCCAGACGCCTGAGTTCGGCAACGATAGGCTGTTCGACTATTACGCGGATGTGGTTGCAGGTCGCGAGACAGTCGATCTCAAGGAACAAGCCGTTTTCTGACAGTTTGTGCCAAAGGTTAATCAAGACCCACCGCACGCATTGTTAACCAGCCGATTTACTCGATTTTCGGTGCCAAACACCGACGAAATACCGACGTAATACCGACGTATTACCGATTTGGGTTTGGCCCTCAAAATAAGGGAATTAACGACTTCCGCGTTGCGACGGAACGATTTCCTGCGCGCGCCGCATTAACCTATCGCGCCAGAATTGGCCCCAAAATCTGCCCACCTAGGATATGCAAATGGAAGTGCGGCACTTCCTGCAACCCATGTGCGCCCGCGTTCGAGATTACACGATAGCCTGCCTCTTGAAGCCCTTCGTTTTCAATGATCCCAGCAAAGGTCGCCCAGAAATCAGCGGCCTCATCGGCGGGCGCATTCGCCGCGAAGTCGTCCATATTCACGTATTTCCCTTTTGGAATCAAAAGGACATGCACAGCCGCTTGAGGATTGATGTCACGAAAGGCAAGGCTGTGATCCGTCTCGACCACCGTCTGATTTGGAATGTCTCCACGCAGGATCATCGCGAAAATATTGTTGTCGTCGTAAGTGTGAGCCATCGTCATCCTCAATCGTCAAACAAGTGCGCCGTACGCGCGATATCGAGCGCCTTTTCGTGGTCGATCCGCAAGAAATGCGCAAGAGGTTCGGCGTTTTCCTCGGGCGCGGCTGTTTCGCGGATCCGATAAAATTCAGGGAACTGTGCATCCCGGATCGCCTCGATCTCTCGCGCCAGGTCATTGCGGATCGTCGGCATCATACCTTCATATCCGGCGTCTGTCGTCGTCTCACTTGCCAGCCCGACGCGCCGGGCGTGCCCTCGCAAGTAGTCATCGGAATAACTGCAGTCGATCTCGAGCAACCGGGTCTCGCTCCGGTCCGCGTAAAGGTCTTGAAAAAGCTCGATATTTGACGGATCCAAGCAGATCATCAATTCGTCGCTTTCGTAGTAATCAAAAAGCATCCGCATCATCGCCCGGCGGTGCCGACTGCGCTTGGAAAGGCTGGCTTCAATCCCCCCCAGATCAGGGAGAGGGGTCGCCTCTTCGTCGAACAGAAACTCGATCGACGGAACATTCGTGGCCGAGCCTGCACGTTGTGTCAGCCGCTTGGCGACGTGCCACTTCTTGCACGTCACAATAAGCAGCGACCGCTCGCGACCAATGGTCGAATCCTTTTCCCAGAACCTCGGCGCGAACCGCTCCCCGATGCGACCGCGTCCTGTCAAAAATCCGTGCAAGCGCCGCCCTTCGTCCGAAACCGTAAATTCCCGCGCCGTCTCGGCGTACAAAGCACCCAGTCGCGCCTTCAGCTCAAGCGCCTCGGGGCTGATCTTGCGCGCAAAGAAATAGTCTTGCGCAACCAGTAAGTCGAAGTGATCGTTGTAGAAATTCACGGGCATTCCGTAGTCCGTGAACATCAGGAACGTCGGCGTGCGGCAGTCGATTTCCTTTGCAGGGACCAAATGGCGAATGAGCGTCTGGAAGAATGTCTCGTCCGGAATCCACGTCGTTTTGAAAAACCGGACAATGTCGCGGCGCGTGGCGACAAATTGCATGATTTTCTCAACCGACGCACGTCTGAGGCACCACCATTGCGACCCGATCATCATCATTAACTCGGAAGGTATCTTGCGTTTCCATCCCAGTTTCTCTTGTGCCTTGAAAGCTGCGTAATATCGCTTTGGTTGCGAGCGCTCATTGAAGACGTGGTGGTAGATCAACCGCTCTTCCCGAAAGCCAGTCTTGATCCAGTCACTTTCGAAAAAATCAAAGCTTTCAATGATATCCGTGTCGCGTCGATCAAGCTTCTCGCGAATGAACTCCGCGCTTTTTATCGGCATGCAATCGCCAGAGATCAGGAACAGATGCGTCGCATCCTCAAAGCGCTCCAGTGCCGCCTCAACAGCCGATAAAGTTGCCGCGACAAGGCTCCACTCGCCCCAACCGCACTTCACGCGACGCTTTGCAAAAGTCACACTGGGATTTCCAGCAAGTGCGTCGGTCAGTTTGGAAAATTCTGCTTGCGATCCACGCGCGTCGAAATGAATCGACACGTAATCACCCGCCGCAGTCAGACGTTCGGCCTGTGCGACAACCGCCTTGGCGTCTTTGTGGCACAAGAGGATGAAGGCAATCTTTGCCATGTGGAGGCTGCTCTTACCCTTTCTTTAACCCTTTTGGTGTAGCGTACTGGTCGCCATTGAAGAACCCATCGTTTTTTGATTTTGTCGTCCTCGCCCGGTGAGGGGCTGAGTTAGTGAGCAGGGCCAGAAAAACATGGGGTTCCCAGGCGTCTGGATGACGGAAAGCGAAAGCATGGTCTATCGCGTCGTGCCCAAGTGCGCGTGCTCGACCATTGGCCAGATCATGTACTTTAGCGATCATGGCGCGTTCTTTGACGGGGATATCCACGATGCGCGCGAAGGGTTGCACAAATGGGCGCAGGAACACTCGCAAGCCCGCATCACAGAGAACGTCCAAGCACACAAAAGCTTGGCGTTCACCTGCGTGAGGAACCCATACACGCGTATTTTATCGTCCTTCTTCGACAAGATCGCGGGCATCCAGCGAAATGGAAAACGCTACCGTGGAAACCTGCTTCCGCAACTGTCCCAAAAGTACGGGATCAACGTCGATGGTGACTTCGATCAGATCGCGATGTTCCGACGTTTTCTGCTTTTCGCCCGTGACACCATCCGCTTCCGCAAACCGATGGACCCAGACATACACTGGTCTGCGCAAGCGGGCCATATCTCGACGTTCATTAACAACGGCGGCCAATACGATCGCATTTTCTGGACCGAGAAGTTCAGCGACGGGATGCAAACTGTAATAGATGCTGTCGACCTACGCCATCCTATTGATTTAAATAGTATTCCCCGCTTCAACGAAAGCGAAGCACACGGCCCCAAACGGGCACATCCCGTCGAAGATTTCTTCGACGATCTCTCGATGCATCTGATGTTCGAGATGTACAAACGGGATTTCCGGCTTTTCAAATATGACTTCGAAAACCCGGCCAACCCTCAGCCCAAGGGGCCGATCGACCTCGAAGAGATCCACCGAAAGCTCGGTCGTTAAGGCCGCTTTTCGATCCGCCGGGCGAGGCTTTCCAATCGCTTGTCCAAGCGTCGGTTTATGGATGACGACGTGACACTGAGAGTCTTCAGAAAGATTTTCGATTTGAACGTCGAGGCGATCAGGTCAAAGGATACGAAAAGCCTGGTCTGATTCGCCGAAAGGGCTTCAACGTCAACGACCGCCATGCATTCAATGCCTTCGGTCCGGCTTTCGACCCCGTAGCACGCATTGGGCTCCAACATGACAAGCTCGGCTTCCGCATCGAATGAACGCTTCTGCCAACTGAACTTCGCGGTCCAACGCGCACCCACCTCTGGCGGCACTGGCCCGTCCAAACGTGTCACCTTTACACCCATGTCACGCAGCAACAATTCAAACGAACCAAAGTCGGTGACGGCGACGAAAACGTCTTCGCACGACCGATCTATGGTTTGCTGACTCGAAAGCTTCATAGCCATTGACGTATTCTAATCCAAAGTGTCGGCAAGCCAGTTCTCAATGAGGAAGCGCGCGATTGAGCCCTTTCTGGCAGGCTTGAGGTTTGGGTTATCTTCGATCAAAGACCGCGCCATTTCTTCCCGTGTCACCCAAAGTACATCTTCCAGTTCCTCGGGGTCCACGTTGATGTTTTCGCTGGTCGCAATCCCCAGGCAGCCGAACATCAATGACGACGGGAACGGCCATGGTTGCGATGAAAGGTAATCCACCTTGCCCACGCGAATACCGGCTTCCTCGAATGTCTCCCGGCGCACCGCACCTTCGATACTTTCGCCGGCTTCAACAAAACCAGCCAGTAGCGAGTACATGCCCTCGGGCCACCCAGGCGACCGGCCCATTAGCACGGAATTTCCTCTCAAAATCAACATGATAACAACAGGGTCGGTGCGCGGGAAATGATGGGCGCCGCAGCTGGGGCAGTCCCGCTGCCAACCGGCTTGTGCGATAGCACTTTTGGCGCCGCACTTGGCGCAGAAGCCGTGTGTTTCGTGCCAGCTCAGAACGGCCTTTGCCATGGCGACAAGCTCGGCATCGCGAGCCGACAACGCCGACATATTCGCCCTGAGTTCGCAGAAAGCCTGCGATGTCGGAACGTCGGGGTGGCGCTGTTCCGACGGGTCGTGGAAGGCCCCCAGCGTGTCCGGGATTTCATTTGGATCCCAACCGGAAATGTCTTGCGCGAACCGCGGCGCGTTCTGATCCAGCCCGAGAAAAATTGGTTCCTCGTCCGCATAACTGAACAGTTCGTGGCCCACGCTCAACCAAACCGGCTTGCGTGTTTCG
>CAZMRS010000180.1:0-5746 GCA_964568435.1 uncultured Boseongicola sp.
TATCGCGGGGAAACACCGGTCCCGACGCGATAAGAAGTCAAGCTTCTCGGTCCCTCAAATCGCTTTAGCGAAACATAAGCGATTAGTCTCGCTGTCACCCGTGTTGAACGATCACAGAAAGGAAATCCTCGTCGCTTGTGACGAGCGTATGGTGCCCCTTGCCGTGCGTGTCCCCCATGTGCCAGACATCGCCCGGGCCAATATCCCGTTGCTCTCCATCACTAGCCGTCACACGCACTCCGCCCGCGAGGCATATGAGTTTTTGAACGACAGGCGTTGGATGAACCGGCTCATTCCACCCGGCCTTCAATCTCAAGAACATGAGTTGCTTCGCATCCTCGGGCACCGAAACTTCGATGGCTTTCGCAGGCGGCGCAAAAGTGCGCTCTTCCAACTCAACTTCAACGTCTTGCCAGTGGCTCTCTCCGTCGGCATCGGAGTACAACTTCAGGAATTTCAAACTCTTATCCTTTCGAGGCGGTAGGAAGCTTTCGAAACTTGTTATCGAGAGTTCATACCAGGCGCAAAGAAGTCCAGTTCGATATTGAGCATCCAACCCGCGCTCACTCCAACTTGAAACCAATACCTCGCACATACGCCCCAAATCCCGCGCGCTCAGGCTCGCTATACTGCCGCACCTTATCCTCAGACCATGTGTAGCAATCACTGACCCCAAATCTGTCGGGGAACCTCTGAGCTGCATAAGGCTGCGCTTCGGCCCGCTCTTCATCATAGCCATCCACCGCCTCGCGCAAACCGTTCTCTTGATACCGGTCCACGTGACAAGTCACGCGCAACGGCAACCGTTTCGATACCTCTGGTGTCTTGGCTGGAAACCCAAATGCCAAACCAGCAAACGGGAAGACGTGATCGGGCAATCCCAGCAACTCCGAAACCGCATCCGCCTCGTTTCGCACCGCGCTGATCGGGCAACATCCAAGCCCCATGGCCTCCGTAGCCGTCACAAAGGCTCCAAGAGCAATCGCAGCATCACCAGCAGCATTGAAAAACGCGTCCAAATGATCGTTGGCGAACGGCACATCGTGCCAGTCATGCAACAGCCTTTGGCGACGATTGTTCCCACAGAAAACAGCAATCATGGGCGCGTCCGCCACCCAGGACTGGCCCGAGACGAGATCCGCAAGCCGTTTCCGAATACCCGGAGACTTCAGCACCACGATATCGCGCTGCTGCAAATCGCTTTTGGTCGGGGCAGACATCGCAAGTGCCGAGATCGCCTCGATCCACTCGGCCGGAACGGGTTTGTCGGCAAACGCACGACACGAGCCGCGCGTGGCCATCGACTGCAACAGGTCCGCATGGGAACCTTCCTGTAGCAGCGGCGCATCGGTGAACCGTGACGCCAGCGCATCCTGCAAGACTGATGATTTGTTTCCTGACATTTGAACCTGTCTTTTCCCTTCGTTTGTAAAAATTTTCTAACAGAAACCTAAAGAATAATTCGCATTCATTAAGTGGAACTATCGTTTATCCTTACAGGAGCAGTCTTATTCTTTGGAAGATAGCACCCGCCATGACGCAAGGGACCCTCAAAGTCACGATTGAGCGCAGCGATAACACGTCGGGCGTTCCAACGGTTTTTGATGTCCCGGCGCATGAAAACCAGACGGTCCTGGACGTCGTGTCCTGGGTGCAGCAAAACGTTGACCCGACGCTCAGCTACCGGTTTGCCTGCCGCGTCGGCATGTGCGGAAGTTGCGCGATGATGGTCAACGGCGTGCCACGCTGGACCTGCCGCACCCACATCTCAAAAGTCCTCGATGGGAACGAAGTCACCATCGGCCCGTTGCGCAACCTGCCCGTCATCAAAGACCTCGCCGTCGACATGGATCCGTTTTTCGATAAGTGGGTCGCCGCGGAAGGCGTGCACCATGGCGCTCTGACGCGCGACGATCCTATCGCCGAGATCGACGAGACAGCCCCCGCCCGAGTCGAAGCCAACGCAGGCATCGAATGCATCAACTGCTCTGTCTGCTATGCCGCCTGCGATACGGTCACTGCGAACGAGCACTACCTCGGCCCCGCCGCTTTACAGCGCGCCTGGACACTGCTCAACGACGCGAAGGACGAAGGCCGCCAGGCGATCCTCGATGCCGTGTCCGACAAAGGCGGCTGTCACAACTGTCACTCCATGGGATCCTGCACCGCCTACTGCCCGAATGAGCTTGACCCGATGTCCGCCATCGCAGGCCTCAAGCGCGAGACTGCCAAATCCTTCTTCAAAAGGAGCCGCTGATGCTGAACATGCGTCTCTATATGCTCCAAAGGATCACCGCCCTCCTCATGGCCCCCTTCGTCCTCGGGCACTTGGCCGTGATGATCTACGCCATCCAAGGGGGCCTCAGCGCTGCGGAGATCCTTGGACGTACCCAAGGGTCATTCCTTTGGTTCCTGTTCTACGGCACCTTCGTCTTCGCCGTTTCAATCCATGGGGCCATCGGCCTCCGCGCAATCGCCTACGAGTGGGGCGGCCTCAAAGGCACCGCCCTCGACGCCTTTATGTGGATCACGGGCCTCGGTCTTTTCATCTTGGGAGCGCGCGCCGTCTGGGCCGTGACCTTCGCATGAGAGCGGCCAAAGGCATCACTTCCCGCGCCCACCCGCTCTGGGTCGCCTACATCCTGCATCGTCTCTCGGGTCTGGGCCTCGCCCTGTTCCTACCGTTCCATTTCTGGGTCCTTGCCATGGCTGTGACCAACCCCGCTCGCCTGGACGGCTTTTTGAAGATGACCGAAGCCGGTGTCGTCAAGCTCGCAGAGTTCGGGCTGGTCTTTCTGCTTGCCGTTCACCTGTTCGGGGGCCTGCGCCTCATGGCGATGGAATGGCTCCCATGGTCAGCGCCGCAAAAGACATTGGCAGCAGGGGCCGCGGGGGTATCTTTCCTGATTGCGAGCCTCTTCCTAATGAAGGCGATTTGATATGCGCGTCTCTGACATCGACCGACACGACACCGAAATCCTGATCCTCGGCACCGGCGGCGCAGGTCTGTTCGCAGCCCTTCACGCTCAGCAAAGCGCTCCGGAGGGTACGAAAATCACCATTGCTGTCAAAGGCTTGATCGGAAAGTGCGGCTGCACGCGTATGGTCCAAGGCGGTTACAATGTTGCTTTGGGCGGCGGCGACACCGTTGAACGGCACTTCATGGACACGATCCACGGCGGCAAGTGGCTCCCCAACCAGGACATGGCGTGGCGCCTTTGCGAACAGGCGGTCGTGCGCATCCGAGAGCTGGAAAACGAAGTTGGCTGCTTTTTCGACCGAAACCCTGATGGCACGCTCCACCAGAAAGCCTTCGCCGGGCAAACTGCGGACCGGACTGTCCACAAAGGTGACCTGACGGGCATCGAGATTATCAACCGCCTGATGGAAAAGGTTCTCGCCTCTGGTGTCGAAAAACTACAGGAACACCGCGCCGTCGGCCTGATCCCAACCAAAGACGGGTCGGCGCTCGCGGGCGTCCTGATGATCGACATGCGCACGGGCAAGTTTCGCCTTGTGCGCGCCAAAACTGTGCTAATGGGCACCGGCGGCGGGCCGACCATGTACAAGTACCACACCCCGTCGGGCGACAAGACGATGGATGGTCTGGCGATGGCGCTTCGGGCCGGACTTCCCTTGCGTGATATGGAAATGGTCCAATTCCACCCTACGGGTCTATTGGCGGGCGACCACACGCGAATGACTGGCACGGTGCTCGAAGAGGGTCTGCGGGGCGCGGGTGGCCAGCTCATCAGCCACTCCGGCCAACGCTTCATGTTCGACTACGATGCCAAAGGCGAACGCGCGACCCGCGACGTCGTCAGCCGCGGCATCTACGCTGAGATGCGCAAGAACAATAACCCCGAACAGGAAGGCGTCTTCATTTCGATGTCTCATCTGGGGCCGGACAACGTGCGCAAGAAGTTCAAGGGCATGGTCAAACGCTGCGCCGACAGCGGTTTCGATCTTGCGGCAGGCAAAGTCGAGGTCGTCCCGACTGCGCATTACTTCATGGGCGGTGTGGTGGTCGACGTGGACACGCGCACCGCGATGGAGGGTTTATACGTGGCGGGTGAAGACGCAGGTGGCGCCCACGGATCCAACCGCCTCGGCGGCAACGGCGTGGCCAACTCGACGGTCTACGGCGGGATCGCGGGCGACACGATGGGCGCAGATGTGGCGGGCATGTCTTTGCGCGACCCTGATGAAGACGTGCTCTCCGCCGAGCTTGAACGCGCGATCTACCCACTGTCCCACAAGCCTGATCTGGTCTTGCCGCTTCGCAAACAGCTGCAGGACTGCATGTGGGAAGATGTCGGCGTCATGCGCACCAAAGCAGGTATGGAACGTGGGCTCAAAGGGATAGCCGAAGTCTCTGACAGCCTCATGGATGTTGGCGTCGACGCCAGTAATCTCGCCTTCAACCTCACTTGGCATGACTGGCTGAACCTGCGCTCCCTCTGCGACATCTCCGAAGTTATCACCAAAGCTGGCCTAACCCGCGAAAACTCCCGCGGCGCGCACTACCGCGAGGACTTCCCCGACCCCGGCGCGATGGAAGACAGCGAATTCACGGTCGCCGAATTGAAGTACGGCGAGGTCACAGTCACCCGCGCGCCCGTCGAATTCACCATCGTGAAGCCCGGCGAAACGATCCTGCCGAAAGATGCACCCGAAACACTGGTAGCTGCACAATGATCCCTATCAATCTCATCCAATCCACCGCCGAAACTCTCATGGACAAGGCCGCCATCGAAATCCCGCAGGACTACCTCGATGGGCTCAAGCACGCGGCCAAAACCGAAGACGGCGATCTGTCCTCCTTTGTCCTGAAGGCGATGCTGGAGAACTACGAAGCGGCCAAGGAAGACCGCCGCGCCATGTGCGGCGACACCGGCGTTCCGCGCTGGTTCGTGAAAATGGGCAACGAAGCGCAGATTGAAGGGGGCATGATCGCACTCGAAGCCGCGCTACGGCGCGCAACCGCGAACGCCACCAACGGCGTCCCCCTCAGACCGAACCGTGTTCACCCGCTTTGGCGGACAGATCACAACAACAACGTTGGCATCGGTGCCCCCGAGATCGAATACGGCTTTGAACCGGAAGGCGCATGGATCGACCTTATCACGGTGCACAAAGGTGGGCTGTTCGGCACTGATTACCGCATGCTTTTCCCTTCAGACGGCATCCAGGGGATCAAGCGGTTTTACCTCGACAGCCTCATGGCCTTCGGCAAACGCGGGCTAGCTTGTCAGCCCGCCATCATCGGCATTGGCCTTGGTGGGTCGAAAGACATCTGCATGACTCTCGGCAAACGTGCCTCAACTCTGCGTGTCGTCGGCTCGCGCAACTCAGACCCGGAGATCGCAAAGATGGAGGACGAGTTCAAAGAGCTTGGAAACTCCATCGGCATGGGCGCTATGGGATTTGTCGGCAAGAACATGGTGATCGATTGCAATATCGAGGTCGGCTATTGCCACACCGGCGGAATGCCTATGTCCGTCCACGCGTTCTGCCTGTCGTCACGCCGCGCGGTCGCCCGCATACATGCCGACGGGCGCGTGGAACACCGCACCGACCCCGATTGGTTCACCCCGTATCAGCGGCGCGAAACCATCGATTGGGACCCCATTCAGGAGGCCGCAGAATGAGCCCGCGCGAAATCCGCCTCTCCACAACACCCACGCCGGACGCCATTGCCGAGCTCCGCCTCGGTGATGTCGTTTACCTCGACGGCCTCATGTAC
>CAZMRS010000181.1:0-5722 GCA_964568435.1 uncultured Boseongicola sp.
TGGTTGTGGAGGTGAGAGAGCGCTTCCTCGGTTGCCGCGTCCATGTTCTCGGGGACTTCGATCGCGAGTGCATTGGCCTGAGCCGGGATGTCGCGTGTTGCGAGTGGCGTGGCGCCGATGACTTCTGAACCATGGGTTGTCGCCCAGATTTGTGCGAGGTGCGTTTTTCCCGCGCCCGTTGGACCGGTGAGCACGAGTTTGCCGTTTGGCCATGTTTCCGGGTGTTCAAGGCGTTCAGCTGCAAGTGCATTGGCGTCGGAGACGAAGTAGTCTTCGCGCCCCAGTGCTGTGAGCACCGGCAGGTTGAACGTCAGCTGTTCGGCCATGGTTCAGGACTCTTCGACGTCGTCGTGTCCGAGGCCGCGGTAAAGGCGGGAGGATTGGTATTGCTCAGCTGCAAAGCGGACGATCACTCCGATAGACGCAGCGACTGGGACAGCGACGAGAAGCCCGACAAAGCCGAAAAGTGTCCCGAAGGCGGACAGGGCAAAGATCAACCAAACGGGGTGCAGGCCCACTGAAGACCCAACGAGGCGCGGGGTCAGAATGTTGCCTTCGACGAATTGACCTGATTGGAAGATTGCCCAGATGAGCAAAATCCAGAGCCAGTCACCCCAGAATTGAAACAGTGCCAGACCAATGGCGAGAGCGCCGCCGACCAAGGCTCCAACATACGGGATGAATGTGAGTGCGCCTGCAACGAAGCCAACAACGAGGCCGAAGTTCAGACCAACCAGCATCAGAGCGATGGCGTAGTATGCGCCAAGGATCAGGCAAACGGTGCCCTGACCGCGAATGAAACCGGCCATGGTTCTGTCGATCTGCGCCGCGAGTTTGCGGATTGTTGGCGCATGGTCGCGCGGGAGCAGGTTGTCGACCTTCGCAACCAAATTGTCCCAGTCATAGAGCAGATAGAAGGCCACCACGGGTACAATCACGAAGATGAGGATTGCGTTTATTACGCCTGAGAACGACGACAGGACGGTGTTCAGGACGTCGCCACCGCGCGATTGGATCGTGTCCGCAATTGAAGCCAGTGATTGCCGGATCGTCGAATTGGCGTCGCCCAGTTCAGGGAAGCGTTCTGTGACAACCATTTGCAGTTGCGCAGCCATTTCCGGGGCTGTGGAAATGAGTTGAGCGGTCTGGCTGACAAGGGTCGGGATCACCAAAAGCGCGAGAATGACGAAGATCAGCAGGGCTGAGATCGTTATGATCGCCGTTGCGACGGCGCGCGAGCATCCCAATGCCTCGAGACGGTCTGCCACAGGATCGAGGAAATAGGCGATCGCGGCACCGAGTATGAACGGCAAGATCACATCGCCGAGCACCCAAAGCAGAACGAAGAAGACCGCCGCGGCGATTCCCCAGTACTTCAGTTGCTGTTTGATTGGCAGCGCCATTGTTCTTCGCATCCGTCTTTGTGCGAACGTTCATCGCGCATCATACAGACGGGCGCAAGTCTGGTGTCGATCGTTAGTCTTGCGTGGTTGTCCGCCCGTATCGACGACGCCGGATGTCGCCCCAGTTTTTGACCCGCGCTTGACGTGCTGGCCGCCAAGGAGGTCGTTTCATTTGTTTTGGATGACCCGCAATTGTTCGGTTTCGTTTTGGTGGGTTCGAGAACCAGAGAGCAAGACGGCCAAGCATGGGTAAACTCCATTTAGGGACGCTTCTGGATGGCCTTTTGGGATGATGGCAGGAACCGATCAGATCCGGCGAAGCCGTAAGTCACCCGTAAGTCTCTTGGCAGGCGGGCGTGTCGACGGCAGAATGATCGATATCGAAACCTAGTTTCACGGGTTGTTAGAAGATTGAAATGGAAAGCCTTTTTGCCAAAAGTCTCAAAGAGTATCGTTTTAAAGCAGGTGTGCATGGGCGGCTCACTCAGGAGCAACTTGCAGAAAAGCTGGGTGTTTCGGTCGACGCCATTGGTAAGTATGAGCGGTCGCGTTCGTTTATTCGTGGTGATCTGGAACACTTACTGCGTGAGCGTCTTGGTTGGAGTGGTGACACGGTTCGGGCTTGCCGCGAAGACTGGGAAGTCCGCCGTGCTGGTGGGCGTGCCGCAAACGGGTATCAACTATTGGACGACGCGCTACTGAACGAACTTTTTGAGGGTTCCTGGGCAGTGGCGACGGACGCGGCGATTGCATTTGCATCGGAGTATTTTGGCGATTTGCCGGTGGAATTGGCATCGGATAGCGGGGCATTTGAGCCCATGAGCATCGCATATCCCGAGTGCTGGCGGGCTGTTATCTTGGACGGTCGGATCGTGGCGAAGTGGGTTGTATACCCGGTGTTGCCGACGGTTGAGGCGGACTTTCGAAGCGGCGGATTGTTGGAGTGCGAACTAGGCCTTCAGTGTATTCGGCAAACCATTTTGCCCGGCACGTATTTCGGCTATTGTCCGGCTTTGGTTGTTGCGCCGGGACATGAACGGGCTGCTGGACTTATCATGTCGAGCTTTACTGCCGTTCTTGAGGATCTGGCGCAAAGGGAAATCCTGTTTCACGGTATTGGCACAATCAGCTGCTCTCCGGGTGGAGCGCAGATTTGCCGAGATTTGGGGATGGAGCCGCTTGGGCCGCATTCGCTTGGCCCCGGGCTGGAGAACTGGGAGCTTACCGGGGCTGGCATTGCGAACTCGATCTTTGCGCGTAAATCCTCGGTGGTCCGAAGCTGTTATTCGCGTGCATTCCTCTAGGGGGTGCTTGCCTGCTTGGCGACGATGACCTAGACGACTTTTCAGCGATTTTGTCCGAGAAAGTGGTGCCTGCTATGCGAATGAGCCGTTACTTCCTGCCCGTTTTGAAAGAAACGCCATCTGAGGCACAGATAGTCAGTCACCGGCTGATGCTGCGGGCTGGGATGATCAAGCAGGCGAGTGCCGGGATCTACTCCTGGCTGCCGCTTGGCTACAAGGTTCTGCAGAACATCGAGAAGATCGTCCACGAGGAGCAGGTTCGCGCCGGGCATGTGCCGATGCTGATGCCGACGATCCAGTCGGCGGATTTGTGGCGCGAGAGCGGGCGGTATGACGATTACGGTCAGGAGATGCTGCGCATCAAGGACCGGCATGATCGCGACATGCTGTTCGGTCCCACGAACGAAGAGCTGATTACAGACATATTCCGGGCTTCCGTCAATAGTTACAAAGACTTGCCGCTGACGCTCTACCATATCCAATGGAAGTTCCGCGACGAGGTTCGCCCTCGGTTCGGCGTGATGCGCGGACGCGAGTTCCTGATGAAGGATGGGTACAACTTCGATCTGACAAAGGAAGATGCACTGCATTCCTACAACCGCCATCTGGTGTCGTACTTGCGGACCTACGAGCGGATGGGACTTCAGGCGATCCCGATGCGCGCGGATGGTGGTCCGATTGGTGGGGATTACACGCACGAGTTCTTGGTCTTGGCCGATACGGGCGAGTCCGAAGTGTTCTATGACTCCGAGATCACTGACCTGACTTTCGGCGAGCGGGACATCGATTATGACAGCGTTGATGCTTGCCAGGCGGTCCTTGAGGAGTTCACGTCACGCTATGCGCGCACAGACGAGACGCATGACGAGACAGTCTTTGCGGATGTGCCTGAGGAACGCCGCCGATCTGCGCGCGGGATTGAGGTTGGGCAGATATTCTATTTCGGCACCAAGTATTCCGAGGCGATGGGCGCGACAGTGCAAGGGCCGGACGGTAAACCTGTGCCTGTGCATATGGGGTCGCACGGGATTGGTGTTTCGCGTTTGCTTGGTGCGATTATCGAGGCCAGCCATGACGACAACGGGATCATTTGGCCTGAAGGTGTCACGCCGTTCCATTGCGGGATTGTGAACCTGCGTCAGGGCGATGAAGCGACGGACAAGGCGTCTGAGGCGCTTTACAAGTCGCTCACGGCGCATGGGATGGAGCCGCTCTACGATGACCGCGATGAGCGGGCGGGCGCAAAGTTTGCGACCATGGACCTGATAGGGTTGCCTTGGCGTATCACCGTTGGTCCGCGTGGGTTGAAGAACGGTGTGGTCGAGCTGACGAACCGTCGGACAGGTGAGAGCGAGGAACTTGCGCCGGAGAAGGCGGTCGAGAAAGTGGCGGAGATTTATGCGCCGCACCACGAGAGCGTGCGGGCGGCGATGGTCACCCCGATGGAAAAGCGGTCGTTCCACACCTGGATTTGAGGAGGGCGTTATGGCCAACCAACCTTTTACCGGTGCCGGAACAGGCGCCCCTGACTGGTCTTTGATCCCAGCACCTGAGGATGATGGTGCCGCGAACCATCTGACGGGTATGGCGTTGCCAGATGTCGCATTGCCTGCGACGGATGGTGAGGATGTCACCTTGGCAAAGATTGAGGGCCGTACGGTTGTTTACATCTATCCGATGACCGGGCAGCCGAACGTTGCTTTGCCGGATGGTTGGGATGACATTCCGGGCGCGCGGGGGTGCACGCCGCAGTCTTGTTCTTTCCGGGATCACTTTGCGGAGTTGAAGCAACTGGGTGTGGGCCATGTCTTCGGGCTGTCCACTCAGGACACGCCGTATCAACAGGAAGTTGCTGAGCGGCTGCATTTGCCATTCCCCGTTCTTTCGGATGAGGCGGGTGCGCTGCGTGAAGCGCTGAACCTGCCGTCCATGGAGGTAGAGGGGCGGGTCCTGCTGAAGCGGATGGCGTGGGTCATTGATGACGGTGTGATCGTGAAGGTCTTTTACCCGGTCTTCCCACCAGACCAGAACGCCGAAGCTGTTATTGAGTGGCTGTGGGAGTAGTTCCCCCGCTTAACGCCGGAGTCTGTTTGCGACATTATTGGTGGCGTGATTTCGACAGAAAGCGTTTTCCGAGACGATAGCCTCTCTTGAAAGGGAGGGCCCTTCGATGGGTGAGCGATGGCAGATAGTCCTGGTCAGCCGTACCATTGGTGCGGATCGTGGCCGTGCGGCGAGAGGTCGTCCAAGCGTCTGAGAAATATGCGATATTTTCTCTGACGTTTTGAAGGCTTCTACACATATGACACGAACAAGTTCCCGAAGATCCGGTGGTCGCGCAGCCCGTCACGCATTGCGTGCGGCACCATTGGCGGAAGATGTGCGTCCAGTACGCGGCGGCATGGCAGGTGGCACGCTGGCGACACTCAGCCAAGCCGAGATTGAGCGCATCCACAAAGCTGCTCTTACAGTTCTCGACGAGATCGGGCTGGCGGATGCACCTCAGTCCGGGATCGACATTTTGGTGGCTGCGGGCGCGCGGCTTGGCGACGACGGCCGCTTGCGGTTCTCGCCCGCTCTGGTCGAGGACATGCTGGCCAAAGCCGCTCGGGACATCACCCTCTTTGGACGCGATCCGGCGCACGACATGGTTCTGTCGGGTAAGAATGTTCATTACGGCACGGCGGGTGCGGCGGTGAACATGGTTGAACCGGACGGGCGCAGCTACCGCGAGTCGACCTTGCGTGATCTCCATGATGCGGCGCGGATTACGGATCAGCTGGACAATGTCCATTTCTTGCAGCGGCCCATGGTGGCCCGCGATTTGACCGACAACATGGAGCTGGATCTCAACACGCTCTATGCCTGTTGCACAGGCACGACCAAGCATGTCGGTACCTCGATTACGGAGCCGGATAATGCCGGGCCGTGTCTGGACCTGGTGTATGCCATGGCAGGCGGCGAGGACACTTTTCGGGCGCGGCCGTTTGTGTCGAACTCAAACTGCTCTGTTGT
>CAZMRS010000182.1:0-5683 GCA_964568435.1 uncultured Boseongicola sp.
ATACAAAGTCGAACTCATCGACAGCATCCCGGGCGACGAACCGCTGCGGATGTACTGGCATGGTGACTGGCAGGACCTCTGCCGTGGACCCCACCTGCAGCATACCGGACAAGTCCCAGCGGATGCCTTCAAACTGATGAGCGTCGCCGGTGCGTATTGGCGCGGCGATAGCTCGCGTTCGATGCTTCAACGTATTTATGGCGTGGCGTTCAAGAACCGCGATGAACTCAAAGCGCATCTGCGGTTTATTGAGGAAGCAGAGGCGCGCGACCACCGCAAGCTCGGTCGTGAGATGGACCTGTTCCACATGCAGGAAGAGGCTCCCGGGCAGGTCTTCTGGCATCCAAACGGCTGGACCATTTATACCGCGCTTCAGGACTACATGCGTCGCAAGCAGCGCGCGGGTGGGTATCGCGAGATTAACACGCCGCAGGTTGTTGATCGCAAGCTTTGGGAAGCGTCTGGGCACTGGGACAAGTACCAGCACCACATGTTCCTTGTGGAGGTTGACGAAAGCCGCGACGGCGAGAACGACGATGCGACCGCGAAGAACAAGGCGCACACCCGGATCAACGCGCTGAAACCCATGAACTGTCCCTGCCATGTGCAAGTGTTCAACCAGGGTCTGAAATCGTATCGCGACCTGCCACTCCGGCTGGCCGAATTTGGATCATGTGCACGATTTGAACCGTCCGGTGCTTTGCATGGCATTATGCGTGTGCGCGGATTTACGCAGGATGACGCTCACATCTTCTGCACCGAGCAGCAAATCGAAGACGAATGCGCCCGGTTCATCGAATTCCTCGCAGACGTCTACGCTGACCTTGGCTTTCCTGAATTCGAGATCAAGTTCGCAACGCGACCGGAGAAACGTGTCGGCAGCGAGGAATCCTGGGACTATGTCGAAGGTGCGCTGGAGCA
The DNA here is from genome assembly GCA_964568435.1 of uncultured Boseongicola sp. Lineage (GTDB taxonomy): Bacteria > Pseudomonadota > Alphaproteobacteria > Rhodobacterales > Rhodobacteraceae > Boseongicola. Next base: position 922 of record CAZMRS010000182.1, read on the forward strand.
GGCCATCAAGAAAACAGGTCGGACCTATACGCTCGAGCCCGGGGACGGCGCGTTCTACGGACCAAAGCTCGACTTCTATCTCACAGACGCGATCGGCCGGGTCTGGCAGTGTGGCACCTTCCAGGTGGATCCCAACCTGCCCGAGCGACTTGACGCAACCTACATCGCAGCCGACGGCGAGAAGCACAGACCTTACATGCTCCACCGCGCGTGCCTCGGTTCGTTCGAACGGTTCATCGGGATTTTGATCGAAGAGCATTCTGGCCGCATGCCGCTTTGGCTCGCGCCGCGTCAGGTGGTTGTCGCGTCCATTGTCTCGGACGCCGACGCTTATGTCGAAGAAGCTGTCGCTGCCCTTCGCGCAGCAGGCATTCGCGCCGAGGCCGACACCCGGAACGAAAAGATCAACTATAAGATTCGGGAACATTCGGTTGGGAAAGTGCCGGTCATCCTGGCGATGGGGCAACGCGAGGTTGCCGAACGTACGGCGTCTGTCCGGCGTCTCGGAAATAAACAGACGAGCGTCATCCCCCTCGATGAGATCATTCAAGAACTGTCGGTAGAAGCACTGCCACCAGATCAAAGGTCATAACACATGGTGCCGCGGGGAACCGCGGCACACTTGCGTTCAAAGGCTGACCCGTCTCAGCTCCGGATGCGCGTAAGTTGCGTCCGCCAAGGCATCGCTTGCAGGCGACGGGCGTCCAAAAAGGTAACCCTGACCAGATTTGCACCCAAGTTTGCGAACAATGTCGAGCTGTTCATCGCGCTCAATCCCTTCAATCACAACTTCAAGCCCCAGACTGTGAGCAAGATCAATCACGGCATCCAGAATGAACTGTGCCTCGCTTGAATGTTCGATCTCGTCGATGAGCGATTTGTCGATCTTCAACTCGTCCGCCGAGATTGTGCGCAAGTAAACCAAAGACGAATACCCTGTCCCGAAATCATCAATCGAGATACGGCATCCAAGCGACTTAAGCTCATTCACCGTTGCCTCAACGATGTCCCAACTGGACAACTGCACGGTCTCGGTGATCTCAAGCGTCAACTTTTCTGCTGCCAATCCATGCTTTTTCAAAGCCTCTTCTACGAATGGCAGAGGTTCGCGGTTTCGGAAGTGTTCGGCCGACAAGTTGACGCTCACGGAGTAGTCCGTGCGGTATCTGCGGTTCCAATCTGAGATGAGCCCGACAGCGCGGTCCAGGACATAGGCATCTACATCTCGGATCCGGTCACTGTCTTCGGCTATTTTGATGAAGCGCCCGGGCTCCAATAGCGTGCCGTCACGTCGCCAACGCACAAGCGCCTCGAATCCGCTGACACCGCCCGACTCTAAATGAATCTTCGGCTGCAAAAACACCTCGAGTTCATGGTTCTCAATTGCTTTTGGCAAGTCCTTCATAAGACCACGGCGCTCCGCGAGGGTGAGCTCAAGGTCCGCGTCATAAAGAGTATACCGACCGCGGCCCGCTTCCTTCGACGCATAGAGCGCAAAATCAGCAACCCGCATCATGAAATCGTACTGCGTTCGCTTCGCAATAGTGACCTGCGTTGTTGTGGCAATTCCAATGCTGACGCCTGGAAAAAGCCTGGAGCCACTTACCTCGACAGGAAGAGCACATTTGTCGATCAGGTCCTGGCAGAAATCCATCAGGAACTGCGTGTTGTCCGTTTCCATAAAGACAGCAAACTCGTCACCGCCAAGACGCGCTGCCGCCCCTCCATGTGCTTCAGCACCGTCACCGATTGCCCGGGCGACATGTTTGAGTACGGCATCCCCCACCGCATGTCCGTGTCGATCGTTAATCTCTTTAAAGGAGTCCAGATCGATCAAGATAAACCCGCCTTTAGCGGTCGGGCTAAGAAACGCATCAACGCGGTCTTGAAACTGGACTCGATTTGCAAGTCCTGTAAGCGCGTCAAAGTAAGCAAGGCGATCTGCTCGCCTTTCCGCTCGCCGGCGATCATGGCGCGCAACGATCTCGCGGCGCAGCAGGTGCAGACTTATGATCCCCGCCAACGTGACAGTTAGCATAAAGATCAAGGTCGCGCGGTTGAGATACTCCACCTTCTGAGTTTGCTCTGCCAGCAGCGTAGACTGGATCCGTGTTGTCTGGTCGAGATACCGAAAGACGGAAACTCGTGCCTGCTCCATAGCGCTGGAGATTTCTGGCGTCAGCAGAGCCGAAACCGGATCATCCTCGGCGAGCGCTTTATCGGCCAGTGTTACAAAGGCGTTTACTGCCAAGACCGCCTTTTTGCCGTCCTGGCCCATTGAGTCGATGCCAACTACGCCGACATCGATCGTCGCTTCAAGAAGGCGATCCATGCGACGGCCCATGTGCTCGGCCCGCACATAGAGTACATCCAGTGCCGAGCGCACCTCTTCCAAATCGGTCTCTTCTGCATCGGTAACAAAAGATGCATCAATCAGAACGCGGCCCAGCCGTGTCATCTCGTTCAGGGCCGAATGGCTTCGCACGGATTGGTGCTGTTCGATAACGGCTTGGACTTCCAGAATTGACGACGCATACCGCCGAAACTCCCATGCGGCCGCGCTGGTGAACATTCCCAGCGCGAGCACGGCCACCCAGAACCCTTGTCTGGTTGCCAACGCATGAACACGAGTCGAGCTCACTGCTAAAGCCGCCCAGATATTTCGTTATTGAGCCTTGATGGACGCGGCCATCCAAACAAGGTGAGACTCTTCAAGCGCGCTACTCGCGCGCATGTCGTCCTCGGAAATGACGAATTGGATCGGCCCTCGTTGCCGCCGAGTGTGTGCCTGTCCGTCAACCCGCGTAGCAATCAAGACCGGTGCTGCCTCAAGCGCGTCGCGCTCAAAAACAACCTGAAATTCGTTCTCCGCCGCGACAACAATTGCAGTCACATCTGACATCCCGTGGTTCGCCAGAAGGTCCGACAAAAGTATCCCTGAGAAGGTCGCGGGCGTATCACGCCAGGGAGTCTTCGTGGTCAACTCGTACGTCGGTAATGATTCCAGCATCTCTGGCGTGTAAGTCACAGTGACGCCATCCGGAGACTCGATCACCAGCTGTGCATCCTGATGTTCGATCGGGTCTAGAGCCACCGGTTTCGGGCTTGCCAAAACACCCTGGCCAGCAAAAACCGCAAGAAACATTGCAACAAAGAACTGTAAATTCGGGCGCATCGCCATCTCCTCATCATGTCAATGACAAGGGGTTTGGACCAGGAACTCCTAATGGCTCCTTTCGGGTGAAGTACCTAAATAAAAAGAATTTTATGCGTAGAAAGGAGGAAGCAAATTAAACCATTGGCGCTCAAAGAGAATTGTTTCAACTCATAACGAGCACGTCAAAACACGCAGCCGTGAGTGGCATGTCAACGCATGAGTTGTTTCTTTTAGTCAACCGCAAACGAGCGGTACGAATTTTAGATACCAACTTGAAGGAACTCTTCCATGTCTAACACTGCAAAAACCGTTGCTGTCGCCGGTGCCGTTGCCGCTGCTCTCTCCGCTACTTTGGTTGCACCAGCTTCCGCACAATCAAAAGAAAAATGCTTCGGCGTTTCGCTCGCCGGACAGAACGACTGCGCGGCTGGCCCTGGCACAACATGCGCCGGCACATCAACTGTCGACTATCAGGGCAACGCCTGGACGCTCGTCGACGCCGGAACGTGTGCAGACATCGAACTGCCTGCAATGGCAGATGGCACACCGCGCGTTGGCTCGCTTGAAGAGCTGACGCGTGACCTGCCTGCATAAGTCTGGTTAAGCTATCCAGACGCCCCCAATGGATTTTGGGGGCGTCACCTTTATCGGAGGCACGGCATGTTCGATCAGACACCAGCTTCAGACAATGGGCTTCCGAGCACCCCAGGCGTTGGCTACAAGCCACAACACTTCGCCGACATCACGACAGACCCTGGCACTGTCGGCTGGATCGAGATCCACGCCGAAAACTACATGGGCGACGGTGGCCGTCCTCTCGCTCAACTGCGCCACCTCCGTGAAACATTCCCGATCTCCGCGCACGGTGTTGGCCTGTCGATCGGCGGCGAAGGCCGCCTCGATCCAGAACACCTAGCGCGACTGAAACACCTGAATGACTGGCTGCAACCTGCCAGCTTCTCCGAACATCTGGCGTGGTCGACCCACGGTGCCGAGTTTCTGAACGACCTGCTCCCGCTGCCGTACACCAATGCCACGCTCAACCGCGTCGCGGACCATATTGACGAATTGCAGAGCACAATCGGCCGCAAGATGCTTCTTGAAAACCCATCGTCTTATCTGGCGTTTGCTGAAAGCACGATGTCCGAAACGGACTTCCTGCGCGAAATCGCCAAGCGAACCGGCTGTGGGCTGTTGCTTGACGTAAATAACGTGTTTGTGTCTGCCACCAACCTCGACACAGACCCGATCGCCTACATTGACGACTTCCCGCTGGACCATGTCGGCGAGGTTCATCTCGGTGGACATGACGAAGACGAAGACGACCACGGCGCGCCTTTGCTGATCGACAGCCACGGCCGCGAAGTCGCGGACCCAGTCTGGACGCTCTGCGACTATACCCTTAAAAAATCCGGAGCTCGTCCAACTCTGATCGAATGGGACAACAACGTACCAGATTGGCAAACTCTGGAAGCCGAGGCGCAACGCGCCGACGCAATTCTTCAAAGAGTGACCACATGATCGTTGATCAAACGACGTTTCGCACGGCCATCCTGAACCCGGACGCGGCCAGACCAGATGGCTTGACCGACGGACATGGGCGCG
>CAZMRS010000183.1:0-5634 GCA_964568435.1 uncultured Boseongicola sp.
GCGTTCAGTTGACCGGTACTAATTGTCCGATAGGCTTGATTTGATCCAGTAGAAGGCTGGCTGTCTCACCTTTGGTGAGCAGAAATCATTTGCATACATCCCTTGTATGAGACTTGGAAACTTGTGTGTTCACTTGATTTGGTGGTCATAGCGCGAGCAAAACACCCGATCCCATTCCGAACTCGGCCGTTAAGTGCCGTTGCGCCGATGGTACTGCGTCTTAAGACGTGGGAGAGTAGGTCACCGCCAAATCTAGCGAGCACACAACCGTCGAATGTAAGACATTCGACGTGTATCTCTCGACGATGTTCGAAGACAAAAACGCCGCCCTCCGGGGCGGCTTTTTTGTGTCTGTCCGCGAGGGAGTGTCCTGGCTCCAAGACGTGTCACCCTATCTTAAGGCAGATAACCGCATCGCAACTCTTGTGCGAGATCTAGGTGTGTCTTGATATGCTCCATGTCCGCAGCTGATAGATCGGTGATGGCATTTTGTCTTGGCGAGCTCGGGCCAACTCTTTGTTTCAAGAGCAACGCCTTGTCGCGAACCGGTATTCTAAAAACATCTCGAACGACACTTAAGAGATGTTCGGGATCTCGGTTAACGTCCTCGTAGCGAACGACAACACAATTAATCGACCTACTCAGCAGAGAAAGATGTCCCGCTAACTTCACGTTTCGAAGTTCAAGAACGTTTCTGTACCTTCGGCCTTCGACAGGGTGCCGATCCAGTTGGAGAATTTCGCCGCGTCCAAGGCTAAAGTCCAGCTCATATCCATGACCCCGCCAACCGGATTTACGTGGCGTATAGACAGATTCCCACTCGCAGCGAATGAATTCACGAAACGGCAAATCTTGGATACCAGGAGCCACTTCAAATGGGGCTCTGTAAAGCGCCTTCAACCAGTCAATCGGGTCGCGCAAGATAACGACAAACAGGCATGATTTTGGGAACACAGGAAAGCTCGGAATTCCATGCTTCCAGCCAAATTGGCTTACTTCTTTCAGAGGAGTGTTTTTAGCCAATAGGGCTGAAGCAAAATTTGTCCCCGAACGACGCTCTCCAAATACTTGAAACATCTTGAAAACTTGCTCGGGAGAAATCCTGCTGACACCGACCGGATCCGTCATTCACACAGCTCCTTCGAACGTCAGAGTTTCGCGGCAATGGACACCCAACACTATATTGAAACAAGCCACCCCCACAACACGAGCAATGAACAGAAAGACACCACTTCGACGTCTAACCCGGGATGCCACGAAGAATTCTAGTGATGCCGTCAATCAACGCCTTATCGTTCAAAGTCTAGCCATACCCCTTCGGATCCTCCGGCGTGTTCAACAACGTGCCTTCAAACTCCGGCAACCCATCTTCCAGCGTCAACCAGGGTAATTTGCTCTCAGCATTCACATGAAATGTCGGTTGAAACTCCTCCGGGGTCTCCATCGACGCCGCATAAAGATGCATTCCTCCCGGATAATGCCCGGCCTCAAACCCCATCGGCGATCCACACGTCCCGCAAAAGTGCCGGACCACACCCTTGGAGCTCTCAAACGACTTCGGTGCCTCGCCTGTCCATTCAAAGTTATCCAAGGGAACGCCAAGCCAAGCTACGACCGGGGCCGCACAGTTTCGTCGGCAGTCGTCACAATGGCAGTAACACGCCCAGCTCTGATCGCCTGAAAAGCTCCAAGTTGTTCTTTTGCAAAGACAATATCCGCGCGTCGTCATTGAGTCGCCCTTTCCATTCTAAGGGAAGCGTAGAGCGAAGGCGCGGCGTGACTGATCTTGTTGAGACGGATCTCGGTCCAAAAACGTCTGTCTGCGGGATTAGGCTGTCGCGACGTGTGCTTCGAACATAGCCTTCAGATCGTCGGCGTTGCGAACCCCTCGGGCCACGTTCTGCAAGTGTCTTGCACCCTCGTACAAAAGCAAGGTCACGCGCGTGCGCCGTAGGTGGTCGCACATATGCGGCCCCGGCCCGGTGTCGAGGCTTGCGACAAGGTATTGCAGCTTTTGATCCTGAAAGCAGCCCAACGTTTTTTCGCGTGGCCCTCGGCAATGCGGTGCAATCACCACACTGTGGATCATGTACCTGAACAACCGACGGTGTGCCGTTTCCCACGCGGGGCATATCAGTCTCGCGGGCATAAGTGCGAAAACTCGACCCCCCCCCCCCACCAAGCCGCCGATACGCCAATGCGCGGTACCTCAACCGAGCGTTCACATTTTGCGGGTAGGGTGCCGAGCCTTTGATGTTAACAAATCGTGATCGTACCGAACGGCCGCACCGACGTAATACCGACGTGTTACCGACGCGATACCGATTTTGACTTTCTAGGAACTATATAACGAAAACAGATGCTTAAGCGCCTTTCGAGGCGTTACTCAAAGCGAGCCGCCGAACGCCAGGTTAAGCTTTTCATAACCCTCGAAAACAGCGCTTGATCCTTCCGAATCCTTGCCTAAAGGTTTTTTCAGCGAACAGAGGACTTTATTCAGATGCGCTTACTCATCCTTGGCTCGGGCCGCATGGCGGGTGCCCACGCAGAAGCCTTTTCGCAGATCTCAGGGGTAGATATCGTTGGGTGCGTTGATCTTGACGGTGCGCGGGCTGCAAAATTCGCCAATGAACATAACGTACCGGTATCTTTCGAGAATTTCGATGCGGCACTTTCCGGCGTAGATTTTGATGCGGTGACAAACTGCACTCCCGACGCAGCGCATTTCGCGACGACGATGGCGGTTCTCAACGCCGGAAAGCACGTGCTCTGCGAAAAGCCCCTCGCAACATCGTATGCACACGCGCAAGAAATGACGGAAGCTGCCGAGGCCGCAGGGGTCGTGAATGGCGTGAACCTCACTTATCGGAACGTAGCAGCCCTCCAGAAGGCGCGCGCCGTGGTAGAGAGCGGTGCATTAGGCGCCCTTAAACATTTTGAGGCATCCTACAAGCAAAGTTGGCTTGCCCAGCCCGCCTGGGGTGATTGGAGAACCCATAGTGAGTGGTTGTGGAGGCTGTCTACAAAACACGGATCGCTTGGGGTTGCAGGTGACATCGGGATTCACATTTTTGACTTCCTGACCTTTGCTGCCGGTGAGGAGTTGGCCGAAATTGCGCCTGTAAGGGCACGTTTTGACAAAGCGCCTCCGAATGAAACGATTGGAGACTATCATCTGGACGCGAATGACAGCGTCACAATGACGGCCGTCCTGTCTGGCGGAGCGCACGGCGTTATCTCGGCCACGCGATATGCCACCGGGCATTTGAATGATCTCAGTCTTCAGCTCTTTGGCGACAAGGGTGCGCTGCGGATCACCAATGCCGGAAACTTCGGAAGTTTTGAGATGTGTAGCGGTGATGACCGCGAAACCGCGACCTGGCGAAAGAGCAGGCTCGGTCCTGTTGCAACGAACTACGAGAAATTCGCACGTGCTGTGGATGATGGTCTCGCAATGACGCCGGACTTTCGTGTTGCTACAGGATTGCAGCGATTTGTCGATCAGGCGGCGGGTGTTGCGTAGAGCGATAACACAAAAAATGTAATAATAACAATTTTTTAAATGAAGTACTCAGTAAGCCATTCATAGCCAGCAGCATTTGATTGAGCCGCAAGATTACCGGCCCTTTCTCGGATTTTTCACCGTCGAAAGCCCCCAGGCCCGGTGAAAATCAGCGCAGGTTTGTCCGTGTCTGGGTCCATTCAAATCACGCATCTGATCTTCGCTCGCCCCTTGCGCAAATCGACAAGATTTTTGGTGTTTTCGCCCTTGCAGCCCTCATCAATGACAGTTAGATGACACGGCATTGGCGCGGGGTGGAGCAGCCCGGTAGCTCGTCAGGCTCATAACCTGAAGGTCGTAGGTTCAAATCCTACCCCCGCAACCAATCTCCCAGTACGCTCGCTATCTAGATCGATTACTTCTGTTACCGGTTGTCGCACTCCCTCTAAACACTTGGATTATCTAGATCATCCTAGAGAGCTCGACCTTGCAATTTGTGCCCATGCCCGGTCAAATACACCTATGAGAGAACAAAATGTGGCAAGCGGTTTAAAATACGACGTTCGGTGTGACTCCTGCCCGGTCCGACACCGTGCGATCTGTTCGCGCGCGGACGATCGCGAACTGTCTCTGCTCGATACGGTGAAGTTCTACAAAACGTACCATGCAGGCCAGACCATTGCGATGCGTGGTGATCCTCTTGATACACTGTCGTCTGTGGTCTCGGGCACCGCTACGCTGTCTCAATCAATGGAAGATGGCCGGACCCAGATCGTTGGGTTGTTGCTGCCATCCGATTTCATCGGCCGTCCCGGCCGCGACACAGTCGCTCATGATGTGACCGCCGTGACAGAGGTCACGCTGTGTTCGTTCCGCCGCAAACCCTTTGAAGACATTTTGAGCGAAATGCCGCATGTCTCTGTGCGCCTGCTCGAAATGGCGCTCGACGAGTTGGACGCCGCGCGGGACTGGATGCTGCTACTTGGCCGCAAAACTGCTCGAGAGAAGATCGTCAGTTTCCTTCTTCTGATCGCCAACCGCTCAATGACAAACACCGGCGTTCCAAAGTTGCAGGACGTGCGGGTTGAATTGCCTCTATCGCGCGAAACGATGGCGACCTATCTCGGCCTGACGATCGAAACGGTCAGCCGACAGTTCACAGCCTTGCGCAAGGACGGGTTGATCACGCTCGACGGTACACGCACTGTCATCATCCCGGACTTCAGGGCGCTCGCCGAAGAAGTGGGCGAGGGCGAATAGCACCTCTTTTTTGACACCGGTCAATGTGGCCAAGCCGGTTTTCTGAGATCCTGATGGCGTCCGTCGCAAACAGGAGATCTCATATGTATTCGAACATCGTCGTCCCCGTCTCATTTGACGAAGAACGAGACTTGGATAAAGCCATCGAGGTGGCGAAAATCCTGTCATCATCGGGCGCGCGCATCACGTTCGTGCACGTTGTGGAATCGATTCCGACCTACGTCGCAGACATGATTCCGGAACAATCAATCCGCGATAGAGATGCCGAGTTTAACCGGCTGTTAAGCGAGTTGGCGGCCCAAACCGAGAATGCAAACGGTGTACTTCTGCACGGAAACACGGGAAGGTCGATAACAGGCTGGGCTCAGGAAAATAAGGCCGATTGTATCGTCATAGCCTCGCATCGTCCTGTCATCAGCGACCTCCTTATCGGATCAACAGCGGCCTGGGTCGTCCGGCACGCAGACTGCGCCGTTCATGTTGTCCGCTGATCGAATCTATTGACCCAGATCAAAGCACCCCACCCGGGGCGCGCATATTTCGGATCTGCGAACAGATCTGCGCTGCATGCGGCGCGCAATCCGGGACAGGACAATGTGGAACACCTTAAAACTTATCATTCTGGGGCTAATCGCTCTGGTCGCGGCCTTGGCTGCAAACTGGGGGCATGACCTTGCGTATCGCGTACATGCCGTCCTCATTCTGGCGATTTCTGCCGGGATGTTCATCTGGCAACTTCGGAAATTCGGCGAGCCGGAACCTCAAGTAGATACCTCAGGCTACATGGACGGCGTGATCCGTGCCGGTGTCATCGCCACAGGTTTCTGGGGTGTCGTCGGGTTTCTGGTCGGCGTCGTGATCGCCTTCCAGCT
>CAZMRS010000184.1:0-5624 GCA_964568435.1 uncultured Boseongicola sp.
CAACCTTCTGCGCGAAGGCCTCGACATCCCCGAATGCGGCCTCGTCGCGATCCTCGACGCCGACAAGGAAGGCTTCCTGCGCTCGGAAACCTCCCTCGTTCAGACCATTGGCCGCGCCGCACGAAACGCCGACGGCCGCGTCATCATGTACGCCGACCGCATCACAGGCTCGATGGAGCGCGCGCTCGCCGAAACCGACCGCCGCCGCGCCAAACAGATCGCTTACAACGAAGAACACGGCATCACGCCCGAGACCGTGAAGAAAAACGTCGAGGACGTTCTGGCGGGCCTCTACAAAGGCGACACCGACCAATCGCGCGTCACCGCAAAAGTCGACAAACCCATGGTCGGCGCGAATTTGCAGGCCCATTTGGACAGCTTGCGCGACCAAATGCGCAAAGCCGCCGAGAATTTGGAGTTCGAAGAAGCCGCAAGATTGCGCGACGAGGTCAAACGGCTGGAGACGGTTGATCTGGTGGTGTCAGATGATCCCTTGGCGCGCCAGAGCGCCGTCGATCAGGCGGTGCGGGAGAGCGAGAAGGCCAAGGGTCGGAGTACGGCCGGCAGGGCTGGGCAGAGAGGTGGGAATGTAAAGCGGCGGGGGCGGTAGACAGAAAATGATTCCTAAACTGTAACTTGGCCGCTAGAAGGCTTTTAGGAGGACGACTTGCCGCTCGACACAGAAATACTTGGTCATGGAGTTTATACGCCGAGAGAGGCCGCAAGGCTCGTCGGCGAAACCCCTCAGCAAGTTCTTCGCTGGACACGCGGCTCTGGACCGTCCGATCCACTCTGGCCCGCCTACTACCAATTTATCGATGACTCCACTGAGATCAGCTTTTTGGATTTGGTAGAGATTCGTGTCGTCTCGGCAATGCGAAAAAGTGGAATCTCCCTGCAGTCCATCAGATACGCTATTGATTTTGCGCAAGAAAAGTTAAACGTTGCGCACCCTCTGTCGTCTCGGGAATTCAAAGTTGATGGGTCCGAGATTCTCATGGACGCAATAGAGAACGATGGCGAGTACATCAGTTTGTCAAAGAAGCGCCCCGGTCAAAAGGTGTTCCGGGAGATTGTTCGGCAGTCACTTAACGATCTGGAATATGACGGCGACTACGTATCGCGTTGGAGGCCACGTAACCATAAAAGCGTAGTTATCGATCCATCGCGAAATTTCGGCGATCCAATCTTAGACAGTTTTGGCATTTCAACATCAATGCTTCATAGGGAAGCGAAAGAGTTTAACGACCTGAATTACCTCTCGGAGATCTATGAGATTCCGCTCCAAGTTGTTCGTCAGGCAGTCGCCTTTGAACAAAGCTTAGACGCAGAAGTCAAAAAAACAGATGGTCAACGTTCTATTTGACCATAATATGCCGCCCGCAATAGCCCGGGCGCTTCATGAGATAATCTCAAAAGACGGTCATGCTGCTTTTGCTCTTAGGGATAAGTTCAAAGTGAATATTTCCGATGTGGATTACTTTGATGAACTAGGAAGGGGAAGCGGATGGATCGTGATCTCCAAAGATCTCGCAAACTCGCGAAAAAAGGCTGAACGTACCGCAATCTTGCGCAACAAATTGGTCGCCTTTTATCTCTCTCCCGCACTTCAGAAAAAGCATATTTCGATGCAGGCCGCGGCTGTGCTGTGGCATTGGCCCAAAATTCTCAATCAACGAGAAATTGCTGAAAGAGGACTATTTCAGCTACCAGAGAACAAAGGGCGCTTCAAAGCGATGTAGAAGTTCTGTAATTGCCAAGTCGCCTCGCCCCCTCACTCCAACGGCGGCCCAACAAACTCCTGGCCGTGCTTCATTGCGACCTCGGCCATCTGTTCCACACTCGGCTGCCCGCCACCTGACAAAGCAAACAACTCCCGCAACATCTCCTCAAACGTCCCGGCGGGTGTGAACACATACCGAAGCCGCCCCGGCACCGATCCCACATTCTTGAACGCATGCACCGATCCCTTCGGCACAAACCCTACGTCGCCCGGTTTCATGTGATGGCGCGCCCCGTCGATCTCGACGTCGAACGCGCCTTCCTCAAACAAAAACGTCTCGTCTTGGTCGTGATGAATGTGCCGCCCCGGCCCCTGCCCGGGTTGCACGATGTCCTCGAACACCGCATGAGACCCGCCCGTCTGAGCCGACGACAAGAGCACCTTGAACGTAATGACCCCAGGAAAATCCAGCGTGTCAGCGGATGAATATTGAGAATGAACCGGTTCCATATGTGCCTCCCTAAGCTTTGCTCAAGGCAACCACATCTGCGCACATGCGCGCAATTCCAACAATTTGACCACGATCATGTGTGATTTTGCACCAATTCGTCGCCAAACCAACTTGTGACTTGTCCCGCCGTCCCACTGCCGTTCTACTCCCCACATCCCGGAACAATGGAGCCAACACCATGTCCCTCCTCGTCCACTACACTTTGAAATCAGCCGACGACCACACCGCCTTGAGCACCGCTATGGAGGCCCTCGTCGCAGGCCTCAAATCCGAAGCCATCGACGGCCTCGCCTACCAATGCTTCGCCACGGATGACCCCACAAAGTTCCTCGGTGTCCTTCAATTTGCGGATGAAGCGGGCTTCAAAGCCTTCCAGGCCTCCGCCGCCTTCGCGACCTACCGCGAAACGGTCACGCCCATTCTCGCAGGACCACCATCAACGGAAAAGCTTCAACCCATCGCCGACACCCGAGGCTAAAGTCCCAATTCCGCTCGCGCCTTCTTCGTCAGCTTCGCGACCACCATGTCGTAGCTCGCGACGATGTGCTCCTTAAGCGACGCCTCGCTCAACGCGTCGCCCTCATAGACCTGCACCCATTTCATGCCCCGTGACGCGAGATACGGCGCGGGCCGAATGCCGGGCACGTCTGTCAGTACTTCCCAGGCGATATCGCCCACTTTAAACGTGAACGCCGCATCGCCCTCGTGCCAACCACAGATCGCAAAGACCTTGCCGCCCACCTTCCAGACATCCGCATTGCCCCATTGCACCACATGGTTCGTGGCCTTCAGATCACCGCAGAACACATTGAACTCTTCGCGCGTCATCGAAGCTTCCCCCTTGCATTCCCGACCCTAACGGTTGAGCGTCAAAGCACCACTCCAAAAGGACTGAACCCATGCCACTGACCGCCTTCGATCACGTCAACGTCCGCACCGCACGTCTGGACGAGATGATCGCCTTTTACGGTGATATCCTCGGCCTCCATCCAGGCAAGCGACCCGACTTCGGCTTCCCCGGCGCCTGGCTTTATCTTGGTGAACAGGCGTACATTCATCTGGTTGGGGCAGACGCTCCGTTACATGCTGGCGACAATCTCACCCTCGAACATTTCGCCTTCCGCGCCAAAGATTTCAAAAGCTTCGAGGGCAAACTTAAGGCTCGCGAAATCGACTACCAACTGGCGGTCATAAAAGATTTCCAGATTGTGCAGGTCAACTTCTTCGATCCTGACGGCAATCATATCCACGTCGATTTCCATACAAGTGAGATGGAGGGCTGACGAACCCAAACCCTGACCTAAGTCTAAGCTATGCGGTATTTCATCCCTCTCCTTCTCTTCGCGTCCCCAGCCTCGGCCTGGGAATTCACGGCCTCGCCCATTTGCACAGTCTCGCACGTGACACCCGAAGCCGTAATCACCGTCACCTATGACCCACGCGAGGCGGAACCATACGCACTCAGCGTCACGCAAACCGTTCCCTGGCCTGACTTGCCCATTTTCGGGATGCAGTTCGAAGGCCCCCGTCCGCTGACCATCACAACCGATCGCCACATGATCGATGGGCCAACACTCACCGTTCGCGACAGAGGCTTTGGCAACGTCCTGAACGGTCTGGAATTCAACGAAACGGCCTTCGCGCTTCTGGGCGATCTTGCGCTGCCCTTTCCATTAGACGACGCCGCCCCGGCAATTTCCGCGTTTCGCACCTGTGAGGCAGCGCCCATCGCCTGAGAAACGCATCGACAGTTGGCCAAGGCGCGTGGCAAGCTTTGGAAAAGCGTGACCAGGGGCCAAACCGTCAATATGACCAAGTCACCCATTCGACCAACCGATGAAGACGCACGAAAACTTGCGCGGTCTCTCATCGACAATGCTGAGTTCGGAGCGATTGGCGTGCTCGTTGATGGGGCACCCATGGTATCGCGCATTGCGGTCGCCACACACGCCGATGGCACACCCCTTACACTGATCTCAGACCTATCGCTTCACACCAAAGCCTTGCGCGAAAACCCTGCAGCTTCCCTCCTTTTGGGAGAACCGGGCGAGCGTGGCGATCCACTGACCCACCCACGTATCACACTTCAGGTCACAGCCGAGTTTCTCGAGAAAACAGACGAATTGGCACAGGAATACCTGTCTCAGCATCCGAAATCGAAGCTCTACATCGGGTTCGCAGACTTCAATTTTGTTCTTCTTCGCCCAACACACGCACATCTGAATGGCGGCTTCGGAAAGGCATTTAACCTGACCGAAGCGGACCTGGCGCGATGAAAGTCGTCGAAGACACGCACGAAGAACTCATACTAGAAGACACCCCAACATTCCTTGCAGCCATGGTTTGGTTCATGGGCCTATTGCTATTAGCGCTCGCGGTCACAGGCAGCGAAGACGGACCCGGCATCAAACTTCTGCTTGGACTTCTCGGCCTTGGGATAACCGCGCTGGCGTGGCACTTCTTCCCGTTCCAACGCATCACGTTTTCACGAACCGACGCCGAAATGGTACGCCGGATCGCCCGGATAACAGGGGCCAAAACGGACCGTCTCGCAATCCCATCAATCGAACGCGCCGCCAGCCAGGGCAATTGGTCCGACGGCACCCGGATGGAACGCATCGTTTTGCTGACGCCCGAGGGACCTTACCCGCTTGAGTACGGATACAGCGGCACATCCCGCAAACCTGTCATCGACGCGATCAATCAATGGTTGGAAGCAGAAGACCCCGCCGATTAACGCAGGGCCCGCACGCTGGTCATCGTTATATCAAATCGGGCGGTCGACGCGCGACGTCACGTGGACACGCCCTCGCACCGGTTCCGGCCAAGTGAGCGTCACTTGCCCACCATCGGTTCCTTGTTCGGTGCCGACATAAGGCATCGCAAAGACGGCGGAGCTTGATGCGTTCTCTATCGCGCCTTCCGTCACAACCGACGTCACTTCGCGGGCGCGGCCACCGAACGGCAGGTATGCAGAAACATCCAAGCTCCACGTAGTTGCCACGGACGCCTGATCGAACTGCAAGGTCACAGGGTTGATCGTATTCTGCCCAATACCGTTGAACGTATTGGCCGAAAACTCGACGTTCCGCGTCAGCCCGAAATCAAGTGTTGCGATACTATCGTCCAACGCCTCGATCCGATCCGTTGTCCCGTTCAGGGACTTGAACGTGTTGCCCGTCACCGAGAGACCTTGAATGAAATGCCCGGGCCCGTAAGGCTTCACAACGAACCACGAAAAGAACGACGCCGCATCATTCACCGTGAAAATATTGCCCGTCACCGTCAGACCGCCAAACGAGAACTCCGAAGAAAACTCAGGCGCGGCATCATGCTCATTCGTCCACTCGATAAAACAGTTATCAATGTAGTTGCCTGTAATCACCGATT
>CAZMRS010000185.1:0-5613 GCA_964568435.1 uncultured Boseongicola sp.
CTTTCTCTTTTCCCAGGCCCTTTGTGTGCACACAGCAAAACTGAAAACCCGGCACATCTGCCGAAGCCATTGATTTTATGCAGCAATTCTAGATCGGCAACCAAGATCGGCAACGCATATCGGCAAAACCTTGCTTGAAAGTACGAAATGTGTTTATTTTTCAATCACTTTGCAAACATGGAAGATCGGCAAAATGCTGGAAACACCCGCCAGGATCGAACCCTGCTTCTTCGAGGAGCATATTCCTACAGAACTGGCAGACCTTTCGGTCGACATCCAGAGGGAAGCCACCGGGCTGGGACAAGGGTTGCATCCTGACAGCGCAGCCGAACTTGCCGATCTCGTCCGCGTGATGAACTGCTACTACTCCAACCTGATCGAAGGACACAATACCCGCCCCCGCGACATCGAAAGGGCGCTGGCTGGTGCCGAGCTTGAGGAAGAAACCCGCCCTCTCGCCCTTGAGGCCCGGGCGCACGTCATCGTTCAACGGGCCATCGACGAGATGCATCGCAAGGGCACCCTGCCCCGCCCCACATCCGTCGAATTCCTGACTTGGGTCCATAAGGGCTTCTACGACGAGATGCCTGACGAGTTTCGGGTCATCGAACATCCCGACGGCACACAAGAGCCCATCGTTCCGGGACGCATGCGCCAAGATGACGATCGGGAAGTTGCGGTCGGGCGCCACCTACCTCCTTCATCGTCGCGCGTTGCGGCGTTCATGGATCATTTTGACAAACGGTTTCAAATTGCGGCGCGGTCTTCGAGCGGACGGATCATCGCGATCGCGTCGGCACATCACCGGCTGAACTACATCCACCCTTTCCCGGACGGCAACGGGCGCGTCAGCAGGCTGATGTCTCATGCTATGGCCCTCACTGCCGGGATCGGCGGCCAAGGGCTCTGGTCCGTATCGCGTGGGCTGGCCCGCGGGCTGACGGATCGGGGCGAGTACAAACGGATGATGGATCTCGCGGATAGTCCCCGAAGAGGAGATCGGGACGGGCGCGGCAATCTTTCAGAGGCGGCATTGAAAACGTTCAGCGAATGGTTCCTGAAAGTGACGCTCGACCAGATCACGTTCTCTGCAAAGCTGTTCGACCTCGGCGGACTGGACCAGCGCTATCGTCGTCTTGTTGCGGATACCATCGATGACAAACGCGCACCCGAATTGATTTCGGCCGTTCTTCGGCATGGTGCTTTGGATCGGGGCCATGCCCAGGTCGTGCTCAAGACTTCCGAGCGCACGGCACGCAATACGCTCCGCCAACTCACCGCCGCCGGATACCTGACCTCTGCGTCTCCGAAGACGCCGGTGCGGTTGGCTTTCCCATTGGACTACCGGGAACGTCTTTTCCCTAACCTGTTTGGCGATGGTGACCTGCCTGAGTGACGGGTAAGGAAGACATACTGCTATCGGCTGGATCGCTAGCTGTTCGGACTCTGGCCATGCAGGGAGAAAGTTCACAGCTGTGAACTTGGCGGACAAGGAAGAAACCTCAGCCCGGTTCACAACTGTGAACTCCTCATGCAGCATTCCGACGCATCAGCGCCATGATCATCGGCCCGCAAGAGAATTCCCCGATAGCCGCCTTGGCTGACAAGGATCTCAAATACCCACCCGGGGATCGGATATCCCCGAACCGTTCAAGCATCGCAACAACGACGACAGACGCTTCTTCGGGACCCATGTAGCGTTTGGCCTCATCCCAAGCGGACGGAGAGATTCCCATCATGGGCCTGACGATATCAGCGACCCTCACCAAGTCGTGCCAATGGCGCACAGGCTGTTCAACATATGATTTGAATTCCTGGCAAGATGCGAGAACAAGTCCAAGAGGGATATTTGGCATGAGTTGGTCTTCAGGTTCTTGGGGGGGATCTCCTTCATCCTCACGACGATCTACACGTACTCCAGCGTCTGCTCGTTCAAGCGCATTGCCCGGATCCCCCGCTTTTTCTAAGCGAGGTTCAAGATCATAAAGGTTTTTATTTGAATTCTGATAGTGGTGCTCAGAAACAGCATCATTGGTGCTCATATTTTCTGTATTGCCATCCCCAAGAAGGTCTCGCGCCTGGTCCAAAGCCGCACTCAAAGCTTTTTCGATCTGCTTGAGATCGGCCATCTCGAGCTTTCTACGAAGATCTCGGGCTGTCAGGACGGCAAGGTCGGAGAATTGATCCCAAAGGCCCAAATCCGGGCGCAGCGAGCTGCCGTACTCTGCCAGACCTGCCAAGTCGCGCCGCATTAGGCTTACGGTGGCGCGGAGGCGCTTGTAACGTTCCTCTGCAGCCCGAACGGCTTCGGCGGCCTCGCAGACCTCCTGAAAGCGCAACACGAGCGGCGAGAGATCGAACCCGAACGCAACCTTTTCGTCCCCATAGCGGCGCGCATAGCGCTTGCCGTTGGGGCTGTCGCGGCGGACGACGAAACCGGTCTGTACGAGGTTGGAGAGGTGCCGCCGCATTGTGGAGCAGGGCATGCCGTTCAAGCGCTCGCAAATCGCCTTGTTAGACGGATGTACGATCAACTCGCTGTCATTCCCTCCGAGGATCGTCGCTTGGTGAAAACTGACCAGTGCCTGAAGCACTGTCAGATCCCGATCGGACAAGCCGAACGCGACTCGAGCGGCAGCGAGCTCCCTCAAGACCTCCCACTTGTTAGCGCCGGTCGGGGGCAGGTCTTCCTGGATCGCTGCCTGATGTTTCAGGATGGCAGCATCTATCGTTCGCCGGAACGGCGTTACAGGCGTGTAGTCCATTTTATCATTCACGAAGACAAAAATATCCCGGTCCGCGAATCACTTTGGACTTGCGGAAAACGGCTCCGGACACTACCTTGAAGGTGCTAGAAACAAGTTAGGGTCTCGTGGAGTGGTCGCTTTGCGGGACCTTTTCTTTTGCCTTTTCGTGCCTCCTTCGTTGGTTTCTGCTCTTCCTCAGTCTTCCGAACGCTGCTTCCAACGCTCGTGAAGTTCTTCAATCATGTCATGTACTTGCGTCTCAAACCAATCGGCGAAATCTCCGCCCACCAACTCGACCGAAAGGCCCTTGGTGGTGCGTTTCACCGTGCCGCCACGCTTGCCACCGATCTTCAACGGAACGCTGGAGGGCCGGGCAGGGGAGGGGGGCTTGGCTGGCTTGACCGCCTTCGTCACGAGCTTGGTCACCGCTTCGAACGCCTGGACGGACGGGTCATCGGCGGGTCTGGCGTTATCCACAACCACGGAGCCCTCGGCCCTAACGTGTGCTTCTTTCGCGATCCGGATCAGGTCCTCCCGGTCCAGACCATTCTCGTCGATGGCCCGACCAAGGGATTCCCACCGGGGCCGGCCAATGCCATGCGCGGCACCGATGGCGCGCACCAGATCCGGCCCGACCATGTCCACGATCGCGATCGCCATGGATATGGAAGACTTCGTGACGGTAAGAATTTCTGCAACCTGAGATTGATTTCCAAAGCCGGAAGACACAAGTTCCTGCGCGAACAGGGCCTTTTCAATAAAGGACAAATCACGCCGAGCCATGTTCTCGGAAATCTGGGCACGTAGGGCGCTGTCGTCGTCCAGGTTGGCGACCAGCGCGCGTACCTTGGTGACCTTGTCTGACTGACGGATCGCCTCCAGCCGCCTGCGCCCATAGACTAGGAGGTATCGGTCGGCATCGCCTGGCGCACGGCGCACGAGGATCGGGACGGTCTGACCGTTCGCCTCGATCGCATCGCGCAGGTCCAGCACATCGGCCGGGTCGAGCCTGTCAGCCATGCGCCCGTCCTCGATGCTCGCAGGGTCCAGTTCCCAGACGTGATGGGCATCTACCGCATCGCGGGCGGAGCGAAGGGCGCGGTTCGAGGTCATCATCGGTGTCACTGCATTAGCCTGCGGGGCAGGGGAGGGCGCCCCGGCCGCCGCGAGACTGTCTAGCATGGACATGCGCTTCTTCTTGCCGCTGGTCATGTGCGCCCCCAGGTTTTCTGGATCAGCTCGGCGATCTCGTCATTCAGCGTGTTCAGGCTCTCGATCGCGCGGTCATAGGTTGAACGGGTGAACGCACTGCGTTCCACTTCGTAGAGCGTCTGCTTGGTCAGGCCAGCATCGGAGATTGCAGTGGACTTCAACATAGGCGAATTCAAAACGGCTTCCCCGTACATCGTTCGCAGGAATGCCACGATCCGGTTCTGCGGCGCGTCCTGCGGCTCGTAGCGGGTCAATACGTAGCGCATCCAGTCATGAGACATGTCGGCGCCGCTCTCCGCGATCACGTCCATAAGGTCGGCGGTCATGCGCAGGAATTGCGACATGGACATCACATCGAGCATTTCGGGGTGAATCGTCACCAATACACCGGTCGCCGCGGAAAGTGCAGACATCGTCAGGAACCCCAGCTGCGGTGGGCAGTCGATGACAACGACGTCGTAGTCCTCATCCACCTGAGCCAGCGCTTCCTTCACGCGGAAGAAGAACAACCCGGCATTGCCCTGCGCCAAGGCACGAGGGGTATCGTGCTCAAACTCCATCAGTTCGAGATTACCGGGGATGAGGTCGAGATTGGGGATATAGGTCTTGCGGATGACTTGCCGGATTGGCTCCGGGTCTTCATAGCGGATCGCATCGTAGAGCGTTCCGCCATTTTCGAGGTCCAATTCCGGCTGAACGCCGTGCAGCGCGGTGAAAGAAGCTTGTGGGTCAAGATCAATGCCCAGCACACGATATCCGCGCAGGGCAAGCCGTTGGGCGAGATGGGCAGAGGTTGTTGTTTTTCCGGAGCCGCCCTTGAAATTCATCACGCCGATGACCTGAAGATGATCACCTTCTCGTCGTCCGGGAACGTAATCGCCCGGCTTTCGAGCGGTTTTTTCAAGGAGCACACGCAGCGCCTGGATATCCTGCGCCGAGTAAAGACGACGGTTGCCGGCGGTCAGCTCGGGAGAAGGCCCTTTGCCATCTAGGTTGAGTTTGCGAAGGTAGGAGTCGTTGACGCCGAGCAGCGCCGCAGCCTCACCAGAGGTGAATTTGCGCATGGTCTTCTCGGCATCGGGTGGAAACAAGCTCTCACGTTGCGAATGCAACTGGTTGGCCAGCCATTCCGAATGCTGGCGGATCACCGCGTTGAGATCCTCATGAACAAAGGTATTATCCATCTGCCCTCTCGCTTCCGAGACATCGCGTCTTTGGCGTGTTCACGGAAATTGACGTTTTTTGCCTCGTTTCCGTGACTATTGGCGCAAGAGTCGGATTCGCGCAAGGTTTTTCCACATCTAGTGGGCGAGCGCAGCTGAAACACAAGTATGTTCGGCCTGTGGCCTTCGCGTGCAATGCGGCAACGTACCGGATGAGAATCCGCTGCGGAGCGGCGATCACGTCAACTACTTCCTCATCGCATTGTCATTTTCTAACAACGCAAGTTGTTCAGCCCGCTCCAGCAGCATCTTCACAGAGGACGGTTGCCATTTGGCCCGTCCACGCGGTGTGCGTTCGCGCATCGATTCCAGCCGGTCGCAGATCTCCTGCAGCGTGATCTCGGGGTCTGCGCCTTTGATCGCTGCGACGATGGCCGGCAGGCGGTCATCGGTTTCGCGGCGTCCGGCGCGGCCAAGCACCTCGGCAGGAA
>CAZMRS010000186.1:0-5611 GCA_964568435.1 uncultured Boseongicola sp.
CCAGGTCGTCAACTGGTCCCATTCAAACGACTTCGTACGCCTCGATATCCACTTCGGTACGTCCTACGCGGACGACCCGCACCTTGTGAGAAGGCTCGCCATAGAAGCCGCCCAAAGCGTCGATCGCGTTCTATCTGGCCGTCCTGCCGTTTGCCACATCACCGGATTTGGTGACAGCTCGGTGGACTACATACTCAGATTCTGGATCACTGATCCGACAGACGGTCTTACTAACATACGCGGCAACGTCTACCTGGCGCTCTGGGACAAATTTCAAGAAAACGGCATTTCCATACCGTTCCCGCAGCGTGAAGTTCGCGTTTTGGGCAAGGATCAAGATGGCGCGATGACAGATTGACCCACTATCAAATTTGACCAGCACGCTATATCCACGAGTATCAGTATTGTGTCTGAGGGGTCCGATGTTGCGGCCAGCTGTCAGAATATGTGCGGTCGTCACCGCGTTGGTCATCGCGACAACGCCACAAGCTGGTGCTGAAACCAAGATTGACGCGTTCTTTTCCCCCTCTAGCGAGAGCCTGCGGAACAGACTGATTAACGCGTCACTCGTCCTTCAAGCAGAACGTGCTGGAATCGACGATCCCCAGGAATTGTTTGCTTCTGCCCGCGCAGATTACGAACGTCTGTTGGCCGTGCTCTACAGCGCTGGACACTTCGGCGGCCAGATTTCAATAACACTCGACGGCCGCGAAGCCGCTGGCATCGCACCTTTGAGCCCACCGGAGACGATCGATCAGATCGACCTCAGGATTGACATGGGACCGGTTTACCGTTTCTCGGACACAAACATCGGACCGCTCGCGCCCGGCACCGAGCTCCCTGAAGAATTCAGCCGGGGGTTTCCCGCCGGTACAACCTACATCCGAAACGCCGCGCGTGCCGCGATTGATGCCTGGCGCCAAAACGGCAACGCACTGGCGGATGTCAGCGATCAATTCATTGTCGCAACCCACGACGAGGATCGCGTCTCCGCGAGTATTACAATCGATCCCGGTCCCGTTCTTTCATTCGGCGACATTGCCATTCGAGGAAACAAGGATGTTCGGACACGCAGGATAGACACAATAGCTGGTCTAGAACCCGGCAGGCGATTTGATCCCGACGAAATTGCCCGCGCCGAGCGTCGCCTTCGCAGGACCGGCAGCTTTCAATCTGTCGTCATTCGCGAGAGCGAAACTGCAGGACCCGATGAAACTTTGCCGCTCACCATTGAAGTGGCCGAACAAACTCCTCGTCGCTTTGGCTTTGGCGCCGAGTACAGCACGATAGACGGCGTTCGCCTGTCGAGTTTCTGGCTCCATCGCAATTTCCTCGGTGGGGCAGAGAGATTTCGAGTCGACGGCGAAGTTGCAGGCATAGGTGGTGAAACTGGCGGCGTCGATTTCGGTGTTGATATTCGATATGAGCGACCAGCCACGCCACGCGCGGACGTCGACCTATTTGCAGAGATCAGTTTCGAGCGCTTGAACGAGCCGGATTTTGAGTCAGAGACAGGGGAATTCACGCTTGGCTTCACGCGTTATGCGACGGATGAACTCGTCGTCACATTTGGGCTTGGTTATCTCTACTCTGAAGTCGATGACGCATTCGGCGACGAGATTTACTCTCTTCTCACGCTTCCATTGGGCGCAACGTTGGAAAGAAGAGACGATCCGCTGGACCCAACGAAAGGTGTGTTCTTCGACGTAACGGCCACTCCATTCATTGGGCTAAACGACACCGAAGAAGGGGCGCAGTTCACTCTCGACGCTCGTGGATATCGGACTTTCGGTGATCGTACACCTGTCACGGCTGCGCTCCAGTTTCAGCTAGGTTCCCTGGTCGGCCCGCAGCTCACCGAAAGCCCTCCGTTCTATCGTTTCTATTCCGGAGGCGGCGGAACAGTCCGCGGTCAGGAATACCAGTCTTTGGGCGTCGAAGTCGGCGGCGAAAGCACAGGTGGGCGCAGCTTTGCTGCGCTTTCCGCCGAAGCGCGCGTCCGAATGACTGATACAATCACAGCAGTTGGGTTTTACGATTGGGGTTTTGTGGCCGCCGAGAGCTTCGGTGATGGCGGGGGCACGCACGCCGGTGCCGGACTTGGGTTGCGCTACAACACCGGTATCGGACCAATACGCCTTGATCTTGGCACCCCAGTCAGCAGCGGCTCCGAAGGATCGAACATCTTCATTTATGTCGGAATAGGGCAAGCTTTCTGATGAAACGCACAGCCGCATTCCTGATCGCCGCGTTGCTTTGCGTGACACCCGCACTCGCACAAGAAAGCCCGGGGCTCTTCGAGAGAATTTTTGGTGGTTCGGAGTCGGAGGACGCCGAGGAAGACCCCGGAGGTTTCCTGGAAAGGCTGATTGAGGACAATCTTTCAGGCGAAGGTCGAGACGTTGAAATTTCTGGTTTCGAAGGGGCGCTAGGAGGCCGCGGCACGTTCGAGACGTTCACAATCTCGGATCCTAACGGGGTTTGGTTAACTCTCAGAGACGTCGTTATTGATTGGAACCGTGGCGCATTATTGAGAGGGCGGATCGAGGTCGCGGAGCTTTCTGCTGCCTCAATTGAACTCCCACGGCTTCCGACTCCTGCCGAGGCAGATGGGCCCTCGCCTGAAGCCGGTGGTTTCAGCCTGCCCGAGCTCCCCGTTTCGGTTTCCATTGAAGGCCTGAAGGCAGACCGCATCGAGATCGGGGCACCGGTATTCGGTGTCGAAACGGCGGCCTCATTGAACGGTAGTCTGAGCCTTGCGAGTGGCGACGGCGCGGCAACGCTCGACGTTAAACGGCTAAACGGAAACGGTTCTCTGGTTCTCGATACAAGCTATAGCAACGCAAGCGAGAACCTCGCTCTTGATCTGCAATTGGCCGAAGATGCCGACGGAATTGTCGCAAACCTTCTCGGATTGCCGGGCCGTCCACCATTGGAATTCTCCATAGTCGGCGAAGCACCTCTGTCGGAATACACAGCAGAGATCTCGCTCGCGACAGAAGGCCAGGACCGCCTTCAAGGACAAATCACAACACTGGTGCCTCAAGACTCCCCGGGCGTGACTCGCACTACTCGAGCCGCGCTTCAGGGCGACATCGCACCGCTCTTTAACGCAGATTATCAGCCATTCTTTGGCCCGAACGTCTCTCTCAACGCGACCATCACAACATTTGAAACAGGTCAGACCGACATCTCGGACCTCAGTGTCTCGGCCGAGAGTCTTTCCCTGACCGGCGAGATCAAGATTGCGTCTGGTGGCCTTCCGACGGAAATCGACGTTTCCGGCAGCATTGCGAACGCAACGAATACGGCAGTTCTTCTACCTCTATCTGGCCCGGAAACACGCGTAGACGCCGTCGAATTAAGCGTGACTTTCGATGAGACGCGCAATGACGCCTGGACAGGAAAATTCGAGATCGTCGGACTGGATCGTCCAGGATTTTCCGCAGAGCGTCTGACGCTGGACGCAAGCGGACAAATCAAGTCACAGTCACCTCAATCCGTCACCGCGAACTTGCTATTCGATGCCAGTGCTCTGGACCTGGGAAATCCGGACGCCGAAAAAGCTCTAGGGGAGCAGGTGCAGGGTCAAATGGCGATCGACTGGACGTCCGGCCAACCATTGCTTCTTCGCGATCTCGAAATCTCAGGCGAGAGTTACGCGATCGCAGGGGACGCGGAGGTTTCATCTTCCGAAAACGGCCCCAGTGTTGCGGGGGAGGTCGTCGTAAGTGCGGCGGATCTTTCAGTTTTTTCAGGGATTGCGCAGCGCAATTTGGGAGGTGCCGCCGAACTGGCGACGGAGTTTACCTCTGAACCGCTCGCTGGGTTTTTCAACGTCACTGCACGGGGAACGACAAACGACTTGTTCGTCAGCCAACAACAGGCCGACGCGGTTCTCGCTGGCAACGTCAATCTCAACGTCAGAGCTCAGAGGACAACAGCCGGTACGTTTCTCACTATTGAAGAACTGCAGTCTCCTAACGCGGGGATCCGAGGCTCCGCCGCCTTACGCACCGGCGCATCAAGGATCGATCTGGATGCACGACTGCAAGACGTGGCACTTGTGCTACCTCAGGTTTCCGGTCCGGTTCGGGTATCCCTCGAGGCTGCAGAGACCGATGGTGTCTGGGACTGGGTGCTGGACAGCGCGTTGGACCGCACACTTCTTAGTGCTGCAGGCACAGCTACAGCGATCTTTGACACACCGATCATTTCCGCCACGGGCCGATTGGCCGCCGACGATTTATCCGACTTTTCGGATCTGGCGCGGCGACGGCTGTCGGGAAGTGTCGACACCAGATTCACAGGCGATCTTGTCGTCGACCTCAGTCGCGCATCGCTCAATCTCGACGGAACAGCCACTGACTTTAACATCGGGCAATCTCAGGTAGATGCGTTGTTATCCGGCGACGTGCGTGCGCTTATTGATGTGGCACTAGCAGACGAAGTCATCACGCTGCGCGAAAGTTCTATTTCGGGTCCAGCCGGGCAGATTGAAGCTGATGGTACACTTTCGGCGTCAGCCGGCAGCTTGAGCATTCGCGGCAGAATAACTGAGCTTTCGGATATCCTTGCCAGCGCACCTTCCGGCCCAGCGATATTTGCAGTGACCACGGAACGCAGTGGAAACTCGTGGAGTTACGACCTTTCAACCGAGGCTCCATCAACCCGACTTGAGTCAAGCGGTGTGGTCAACGATCCGACGGGTACCAACCCGTCAATTGATGCAATGATGGACGCAAGTTTTGGCAACCTCGGGGTTTTCTCTGATCTCGTCGACCGTCCGATCGGCGGCACCTTAGAGATTGATGCGGCCGGTTATGCTCGATCCGATCTATCCGAATTTGACGTCAACGCGGACCTCCGTGGCAATACGCTAAGAACCGGTATTTCGGCCGTGGACCGTGTCCTGAACGGTGACGTGACAGCGAGTGTCGAGGCATCGCGCGACGGTGAGGCCATCAACATTGGTGCTGCCAGATTTTCCAGTCCCCTCGCCCGGCTGGAGGCAACCGGTGCGCTCGGTCCAATCGGTAGCGCGGTCGAAATCGACGGGCGACTAGAAAATATCGCTCCGTTTGTAGAAGGGTTCTCTGGTCCTGCTTCTGTAGCTGGAACAATCACGCAGCAAGAAAATCAGTCGCTTCTACTGAACCTCGATGCTAGCGGGCCAGGTGGGGCACGAGCCGCTGTCGTCGGTGATGCGAAGGCTGATGGATCGGCAGTAGACTTAGATATCGACGGATTGGCCCCGCTTGGCCTGATAAATCCACTCATCGAACCGCGGTCTGTCGCCGGCAATATTGCCTTCGATTTGAGATTGGAAGGTGCTCCAACTGTTCAAAATCTATCTGGACGAGTCACAAGCAGCGACGCACGACTTGTGGCCCCGACTCTTGGGTTGATTCTAGAGGAAACCAACCTGAATGCGTCCCTGAACGCGGCTCGCGCGAGCATCTCGGCTGTCACAAACGTGTCCAGCGGTGGTCAGATTGGCATCGACGGCCAGTTAGGGCTCCTCGGTGATCGCGACGCCGACCTCGACATCAGATTGAATCAAGTGGTGCTGATTGACCCCCAGCTCTACGAAACAGAGATCAGCGGTGTT
>CAZMRS010000187.1:0-5609 GCA_964568435.1 uncultured Boseongicola sp.
AAACCATGACCTGGCGCGAATGTCGGAGGATCTTGGTGAGGACCGTAGCGAGATCGACGCTTGGAGCGCGCGCCTGGAGCGCGGCGCTGAAACGCTGCGAAACCCTCAGACCGGTGTCTTTGATGCTGTAAACTTACGAACTGGGGAGCACACGGGGCACGTAACTTCGGCCTCATTCTTGTGCTGGTACGCGCGTCTTGATGATCCCCGAATGGGAGAGGAACTGGCGAATAGTTTCGCGTCTTGCCGCTATCCCGTTCCAAGCCTGGCCGTGAACTCCCCTGACTTTGATGGCATGCGTTATTGGCGGGGACCGACATGGGCGATCATCAATGCGTTGATCGGCATCGGTTTGGCGGACATGGGGCAGCACGATGATGCCGAGCGGTTGCGTGTTTTAACCCGCGATCTCATCGCAGAACATGGTTTTGCTGAATACTTTCATCCCGAAAAAGGCACCCCCGCTGGAGGGGGAACATTCACCTGGACTGCAGCCGTTTGGTTGGCATGGGCCTCTCCAACACAAGGAGTAAACTAATGGGCGCTATCGAACTTCAAGGAGTCGAGAAGTGGTTTGGAGATCTGCAGGTCATCAAAGGTATTGACCTGACTATTGAAGACGGAGAATTCGTCGTTTTTGTTGGGCCGTCTGGCTGCGGAAAATCTACCCTGCTTCGAATGATTGGTGGATTGGAAGAAATCTCTCGCGGTGCTCTGATGATCGATGGTGTCGACAAGAGCGCCGAACCGCCCTCAAAGCGCGGCCTTACAATGGTTTTCCAAAGCTATGCTCTGTATCCCCACATGAGTGTGCGGGATAACATGGGGTTTTCGCTGAAGACCGCCGGTGCCCCCAAAGAAGAAATCCGGGAGAAAGTCGATGCCGCTGCAGCTGTTCTGAAGCTGGAGCCGTTCCTCGAGAGGCGTCCGAAGGCTCTGTCTGGCGGTCAGCGTCAGCGTGTGGCGATCGGTCGATCCATTGTGCGCGATCCCACAGCGTTCCTGTTCGACGAACCATTGTCGAACCTCGATGCGGCACTTCGCGTGGAAATGCGATATGAGATTGCCAAGCTCAGCCAACGCCTGAACCGTACGATGATTTACGTGACGCACGATCAGGTTGAAGCCATGACTTTGGCCGACCGCATTGTTGTGCTGGAGTATGGGACAATCGCGCAGGTTGGTTCGCCGCGTGAGCTTTACGAAAATCCGGCGAACCTCTTCGTGGCCCAGTTCATTGGCTCACCTAAAATGAATATCATGGACATGGGTGCGGCCCTACGAGTCGATGCGAAGCCGAACGCCAAAAAGGTCGGTGTGCGGCCTGAGCACATCGAAGTTGGTGCGCCTGGCGAAGGCATCTGTGACGGTAAGGTTGATGTTCTCGAATACTTGGGCGCAGATACGTTCCTTATCGTGGATGCAGGCGACCTCGGGCAACTGACCGTTCGGGTGACAGGAGACACCGACATCAAGGAAGGTCAGGACATCGGGCTGAAAGCCAATAGCGATCTGCTGCATTTCTTCGATGGTGACGGATTGGCGATCTAACTCACCGATCAACGGCCTCGCGGCAGAAAAGAACCGTCGCGAGGGCGTGTCGTTTGTGACGTTTCGTTAAGTCGCGGTTCGCAGCTTACCCAACTCCGCCGCAGGAACCTCTATTACGTAACGTTTTGATATCAGAAGCGTTGCGTAAAGATGCACGTCCACTAGGGTGGCCCCGGGCTGACGAAACGTCATCGGCCTGTGGGAGGAATTATGACAAACCAGCATCGACCGTGGACCGCCTTTTATGGCCCCACTGTCCGAAAGGATATACAGGTGTCTAGGTATAGGACGCTGGGGGATATGGTGGCCGCTGTCGGCAACCAGTATGGGTCTCGTCCGGCGTTCACGTGTTGCTTGCCGAACGGCATGAATGGTTCGCTCACCTTCGCACAAGTCAACGAGATGTCCGATGCTCTTGCAATTTACTTGCGAGAGGTTTGCGGCCTTGAGAAAGGCGACCGGGTAGCCCTTCAGGTGCCGAATGGTCTTTCATTTCCAATCGCAGCTTTTGGCGTTGTGAAGGCGGGCTGTGTTCTGGTGAACGTCAACCCGCTCTATACGCCTGAGGAGACGGCGAAGCAGTTTTTGGATGCCGAGCCCAAGGCTTTGATTGTGGCCGATATGTTTGCCGATAAAGTGCTGACCGCGATGAAGGGCCAGCCAATCCCGAATGTAATCGTGACACAAGTTACGGAATACTTTCCGGCTGCGCCTCGTGGCATTGTTCGCCTTGTCCAGCGATATTGGGACCGCTCGCTTCCGCCCATTGACTTTCCGCACGTTCGATTGCCCGACGCGGTTGTCGCCGGGCGAAAGGCGCGTGGACAAGTGGCAGTTGAAGAATACAGGTCGTCTGTCGAGCCAGATGACGTCGCAGTGTTGCAATACACTGGCGGAACCACCGGCGTTGCCAAAGGCGCGATGCTGACTCATCGAAATTTGCTTGTGAACATGGAACAGACGATGGAGATGATCGAGGGTGTAAAGCCTGGTGAAGAAGTCGCGCTAACCGCATTGCCGCTTTATCACGTGTTTGCATTTACGGTGAATTTGATGGGCTTCTGGTGGCTGGGCGCACGCAACATCTTGATCCCTAATCCGCGCCCACTCTCTAACTTGAAGCGCGCGTTCGAAAACTACCGCATAACTTGGATGAGTGGAGTTAACACGCTGTTCAATGGTCTGGTTAACGAGTTGTGGTTCACCGAGACCCCTCCAAAGTACCTGAAGTTTGCATCGGCAGGCGGTATGGCTCTTCAAACTTCGGTTGCGGACCGATGGCGAGAAGTGACCGGCAAGCCCGTGCTTCAGGGATACGGCCTTACCGAGACCTCCCCAGTGCTCACCTTCAATCCTCTGGGACGTGTTCGTGATGGCTCAATCGGTATCCCAGTTCCGGGAACCGAAGTGCAGTGTTTTGGTGAAGATGGACAAGAAGTATCGCACGGCGAGCCTGGTGAAATTGCCGCTAAGGGGCCTCAGATCATGGCGGGATACTGGCGTCGCCCAGATGAGACTGCAGCGGTGATGAAGGACGACTGGTTTCTGACGGGTGACATCGGAATTCGGGACGAGGACGGCTACTTCCGGATCGTCGACCGGAAGAAAGACATGATTATTGTGTCTGGCTTCAACGTCTATCCGAATGAAGTCGAGGACTGTCTCGCGGCGCATTCCGGGGTTCTCGAGGCAGCCGTTATTGGTGTCCCCAACGAGGCCACCGGTGAAGCCGTCAGAGCACACGTGGTTCTGCAGGATCAATCTTTGGACGAGACTGCCCTGCGCACATACTGCAAGGAGCATCTCACTGCCTATAAGGTGCCTAAACAGATCGTTGCAGTGGAGAGTCTTCCCAAGTCCAACGTAGGCAAGATCCTTCGCAAGGACGTGCGAGCTTCAGTCTTGGCGGGAGAGGGCTGAGCCATGGTCGGACCATTAGAACAGGCCATCCTGGCGGCTATGATCTTCGTCATCATGCTGGGCATGGGAGCGTCGCTCACCCCTCGAGATTTCATTCTCGCGTTTCGCCGGCCCTACGGGCTGATGGTTGGTGTCGTATCCCAGTATGGGTTCATGCCAGCAATTGGGTTCTTGCTGGCATTGACGTTGCCGGTGCCTGAGGTGGTCGCGATAGGTATTTTGTTGATGTCGTGTATGCCGGGCGGGACGACATCGAACATGTTCACCTACTTTTCAAAGGGCAATCTTGCGCTTTCCTTATTGATGACTGTGACATCGACGATCTTCGGAGTGATCCTGATCCCGATCCTGCTCGTTGTTTACGCAGGAGCGCTCAACGTCGACATTCCACGGGAAAATGTCATTGCGACCTTGGTCTTGCTTCTGGTCCCGGTGGCCGTGGGAATGGTTCTGCGGAAGCTGAATGCCAACGTCGGTGCCGTGACTGAATTTGCTGGCAGCGCGCTTGCGCTGTTCTTTATTCTCTTCCTCGTTGTCTCCTGGATTCCGCGCAATTGGGGGTTCTTGTTGTCTACGGGATGGGCGACTTACACCGCCTCAATCGGTTTGGGCCTGATCGGCATTGCAATTGGCTACATCTTTGCAAGGGCGCTTCGCCTGCATCCGCGCAACGCCAGAACTGTGTCGCTAGAAACCGGCATCCAAAATGGCCCCCTTGCCGTAGCCATAATTGCCTTCACTTGGCCCGCCGATGAGGCACAATCCGTAATGGCTGTTCCTGTGCTCTATTCACTGTTCATCGTCATCGTGTCGACCTGCGTCACATTCGCTTTTCGCAGAGCGAACCTATCGGCTGAGCAGAAAATGCCGGACGGTTTGCTTTAGGCCGAGACGCAGAAGAGTAGTCGCCGGTTTGCAGTTTCAAGTGGAGTTTGCCCCCTGACTCAGCCGCGGGTTTGGCGAGTGTCATATTTCAGAGCTTGAAGGCGTCCGCCCTTTTGCCCGTCCTCGAAGACGCGGATCCGAAAGCCCTTATCAGGTGACGAAGACAAACTGGCGTCCAACTCGAAGAGTTTACAATTTTAGAGAACCGATTGGATTTGATAGGCAGATTTAAGCCTTCCTAAAGGTGGAGAGGGTTAGCTGGATTTAGAGCAGTTTTGCCTGCGCGAGAATGGAAAGAGCCTTCGGGTTCCTTGAAACATTTCATTTCGCAATCGGCTCGCTGCTGCTCATGTAGAACACATGCCGGAGAGCGGATATCATGCTAAGCAACACTCTTCCCGAGCCCATTCAAATTTCACATTCGGGTACAAAAAGTGTCCTGGATGTTTTGATCCTTGATGACCTGGAGGTCGATCGAATGCGATTGCGCCGACTGTGCCGCAAGGCAGGGCTAGAATTCAAACTCCACGAGGCAGAGGACCTCGCGCAGTTTCGGAACATCTTGAACTCCGAGGATCTTGACCTCGTCTTTCTGGATTATCATTTGGCGATCGATACAGGGCTGGATGCTTTGCGTATGCTTCAGGCTCAGGAAGACCAGCTCAATGCAATCCCAATCATGGTTACCAGTGTCGATCGACATGACATTGCAGTGGAGGCCATGCGTGCTGGTTGTGCCGATTATCTGACCAAAGAAGAATTGAGCGTCGACTCGGTTCGCAAGTCGATCGTCTCGGCGTTCGAAAGACGGATACTGATAACGGCGTTGAACGAAGCTCACTCCACGCAGCATGGGCTAAAAGTGTCGATTGACCGGCTTTCTAAGACCTGCGGACCTGAAATACGCGCAACTTTGGCAGCAACGCTTCGGCACACTCGAACGCTTAAGTCCATGAGCCGACTGAGCGCGAGTGTCCAAAACAGTTTGAGCGGCCTGGAAAAGTCTTGTGGCCAAATCTATCGTTTTCTTGACGAGGTATCTGATCTCTTGGTTGCGGATGAAGGCATTCGCGTGCACGCCGCACAGTCGCGGCAAAAAGTAGATACGCCGAGAATACCAGCGGCCTAGCCCGCTGGTATCGAGCGCCCTTTGATGAGCAAGCTGAATGTAATTCTGATTGACGACAGTCTCGCTGATCGACGCGCAATCAAGAGCCTACTGAGACAAGTTGCAGCCTTTGGTTGGAGTGTAC